>CAIZGG010000182.1 GCA_903932425.1 uncultured beta proteobacterium
ATTAAGCGGTGCAAAGGCCATAAACAACGAATGATCACGCAAACGCTCATCGATCGAATTGCTTTGGTATTTCGCCCCACGCAAGCTATACACCTGAGCGGTACCGGTTTTGCCGGCCGTTGTGTAGGGCGCACCCACAAACGCTCCTGCTGCAGTACCCGATACGGTGACTTCAGCTAACGCGCGTTTGACAACTTGGAGATTCTCTTTTTTTAACGGGATTTTGTGAGCGGCCTCGACCACCGTCTGAATCTGTTCATCGGTGCGTGGATTTTTAATGGCACGCACCAGATGTGGCTTCATATAAACACCATCGTTCGCCAGCACAGCCGTGGCCTGTGCCAGTTGCATTAGCGTAAAGGCGTTATAACCTTGCCCCACTGCAATCGATATTGTCTCGCCTGCATACCAGCGTTGTTGTTCGCGATTTTTATACGCCCCGCGCTTCCAGTCGGTCGAAGGTAAGACTCCACGTCGCTCGCCCTCAATGTCAATACCCGTGAGTTGCCCAAACCCGAAAGGCTTCATGAAATCGTGTAGGTTGTTCACCCCGATTTCGGGGCCCAGAGAATAAAAATACGTGTCAGACGACACGACGAGCGCGCGATGCATATCTAGCGTGCCAAAGGCGGTCGAGCCCGAGTTTCTAAAACGCTGCCCGCCAAACTCAAAGTAACCGGGGTCTGAAATCAAATCGGTCGCTCGCCGCTTATTCAACTCAAGCGCCGCCAGCGCCACAAAAGGCTTATACGTCGAGCCGATTGGATACGTGCCATAAACGGGTCGGTTAATCAGGGGATGATCCGGCGATTCGTTCAATAGGCGCCAGCTTTCTACATCAATCCCATCAATAAAGAGATTTGGATCAAAGGATGGTTGCGAGACAAACGCCAACACATCACCCGTTGCTGGCTCAATCGCCACCAAAGCGCCACGCAGGTCCTTGAAGGCCTCTTCGGCAATGCGTTGTAAACCCATATCCAGCGACAATACTAAATTCGAACCAGGCGTAGGATCCACACGCCTGAGTACTCGCACCGGCTTGCCACGCGAGGTAACTTCTAACTCTTCAAGACCCGCCTTTCCGTGTAAAGCTGCCTCGTAAGTTTTTTCAATGCCTTTTTTACCAATGATGTCAGTGCCACGATAGTTGCCGCTTTCACCACGCTCTTCTAGCGCAGCAACATCGTTTTCTGAAATACGACCGACATAACCAACAACGTGTCCGGCAGATTTGCCCTGCGGATATTCACGGACCCAGCGTGCCCTTAATTGCACGCCAGCAAATCGCAAAGCATTCGCCGAAAAAAATGCGGCCTCTGTTTCATTTAAATTATTACGCAAGACGATGCTCGCATACTTACCTGATTCTGCAGCACGCCTTTTAAAGCGTCGCTGATCAGCCGCACTGACAAATACAATTGGGGTGAGTGCTTCGAATAGTTCATCGATATTGCCTGCCCGAGCAGGCACGACCTCAAGCGTGTAACTCAAATAGTTTCGCGCAAGGATTTCGCCGTTTCGATCAACGATTTCGCCCCTGCGCGGCGCGATCGGCACCACCGCCAAGCGATTGCTATCTGCTCGGGCAGACAAGCCCTCGTGCCGATCAACCTGCAACACCCAAAAGCGTAACGACAGTAAACCAAAACAGCACAGTGCAAACAGCCCCGCCACGACGACGCGCAGCGTAAAGTTGTTTTTCTGTTGCTGATCGTTTTTTTTAAAATCGAACATGTCTGTCTGGCGTCAGCCTGCCGTCGTCTCGGGGTCTTGCAGTCGGTGCTGAGGCAAGAGCAATAACCATGCAATCAAAGGCCAAAGCGTTGCGGTCAAAAGCGCCGCAACCAACCACGACCAACCAGGCCATGCACTAACCAGAAAAGCGCCAAGCAACGCGCCAATCGCTTTAATCAGGACAAGCAGTGGTAACAAGTGCAGCGCTTGGCTCATCAATTCAAATCGCAACAGGCGCCGCTGTAGTGACTGAGCGCCAAACACTGTGAGCGTATAAGTCAGTGCCTGCAAGCCTAGCGGGCCAACGTCGTGTACATCCATCACCAACCCAAAAACAAAGGCCGTCAATAAACCGACACGGCGCGCATCGTGCAACGACCAAAATAGGATGACTAGCAACAGAAGGTCAGGCGACATTGGCCAAGCTCGCCAAGGCAACAAAGACAGTAGCCAAACACCAAGCAGAGTCGCCCAGACAAAAACCCAACTAGTCGCATGATCAATCGGATTTGGGCCCACTGGACGGGGCAAAGGCACAGGAGGCGGAGTGACGCCTGCGCGAGAGGATCGCGTCGCCTTACTTCGATTTAGCGCCTGCACGAGGAACCTCCTTTGCAGCAGCCGGTTTAATCGCACTGACCGCCAGGTCAGGCTCGATGGGCACCTGTAAGACCAAAAATTGTCGGTAACGCTCTGGGTGCGAGGACGGTAGCGCTTCGGCGCGGGCGAACCCTGACGCTGAACTGCGCTGAACCTGATCGATACGTCCGACCGAAAGCCCCGGAGGAAACACCCCGCCCACGCCACTGGTGACCAGCACGTCTCCCTCACGAATATCTGCATCGGATGAAAAATAGCGCACTTCGACCTTGCCGGGAGTCGTTGAGCCAAAGGCGATCAAGCGCAAACCATTTCGTAAGACCTGCACCGGAATCGAAATAATCTCGTCCGTCAACATGGCAGCCTCTGAAGTCATCGGCGATACACGTGTGATCTGACCCACCACCCCTCCCTCATCGAGGATGGGCATTCCTACTGAGATGCCGGCGTGACTGCCCTTATTAAAGACCAGCCTGCGGCTAAAAGTGTTCGCCGGTTCGTACAAGACCTCGACCACCACGCTCGGGTGCTCGGCCGCTTTTTCAAACACGCCGAGTAAGCGGCGCAACTGCGCATTCTCAGCACCTAACAAGGCGGCATTGGTAGTGACTTGAGCCAACTCGATTCGCTGTCGTTGAAGTGCCTCAGTTTCAGACTTAATCAAGGCTGCAGCATCAAACCAGTCGTTGCTGAGTGAAATCATGTCGCGCGGAAACATGACAAAACGTTGAAACGGGTAAAGCGCTGCTGAAAATAACTCACGCACTGGGTTCGTGCTTTTGTAGGTCGCGTCTGTAAACAACAACGCAAACGCCACCAGCACGAGCAGGGTTAGTTTGACTTCAGCGGCTGGTCCGCGTCGAAAAAGCCGAAGAGTGGCGGGTCGTTGCATGATGGCTCGGTACTTAATCACTCAGCGCTTGGGCACAGTAAGCCGCTGCGGTGCGCGTTTCGTGCAGACGCCCACCGTGGCGTCTCACCGCCCGTCGATGCACGGCACGACTAGTCGTCAATAAAAATAGCACCAAGTTTTTCAAGATGCTCAAGTGCATCGCCACAACCACGCACCACGCACGTCAAGGGATCGTCGGCCACAATGACAGGCAAGCCGGTTTCTTCTTGCAACAACCGATCAAGGTCACGCAACAACGCGCCACCGCCGGTTAAAGAAATACCTTTGTCGGTGATGTCTGCGCCAAGTTCGGGCGGAGTGTTTTCAAGCGCAATCTTGACCGCCGAAACGATTTGGTTCAGCGGATCGGTCAGGGACTCGAGAATTTCGTTAGAAGACACCGTGAAGCTGCGCGGAACGCCCTCAGCCAGATTTCGTCCCTTTACCTCGATCTCGCGAACCTCAGAGCCAGGGAAAGCGGACCCAATCTGCTTTTTGATGTGCTCAGCAGTTGGCTCACCAATCAGCATGCCGTAGTTACGCCGAATGTAATTCACGATCGCTTCGTCAAACTTATCGCCACCCACTCGGACCGAGCCTTTATAGACCATACCGCCGAGCGAAATGACAGCCACTTCGGTGGTGCCGCCGCCAATATCAACCACCATTGAGCCGCTCGCGTCTGATACGTTTAAACCAGCGCCGATCGCGGCAGCCATCGGTTCTTCGATCAGATAGACCTGACTGGCGCCAGCGCCCAAGGCAGACTCGCGGATCGCGCGGCGCTCGACCTGCGTCGAACCGCAAGGTACGCACACGATAATGCGCGGGCTTGGTGCAAACATATTTCGCGGATGCACCATGCGAATGAACTGCTTGAGCATTTGCTCGGTCACGGTGAAGTCGGCAATCACGCCGTCTTTCATCGGACGAATCGCTTCGATGTTGCCCGGTACACGTCCCAACATCTGTTTAGCTTCGCGGCCCACGGCCTGGATGATTTTTTTACCGCCGGGGCCACCGTCGTGTCGAATCGCAACCACTGAGGGCTCGTCGAGCACAATACCTTTGCCACGAACGTATATGAGAGTGTTGGCGGTACCGAGATCGATCGCCATATCACTTGAAAAATAACTACGCAGGAATCCGAACATGAGAGCCCAGCCAGAATAAAAGTTGACGCACGTAACATGCCGTGAATAGCCTGCCATCATAACTTATAATTCTGTTTAGATCGGCAAAACAAGCTTACGTCAAGCTCGCAAAGTTACCCTACTAGAGCCTCTCTATTCCTCAAAAAGCAGCGACTTATGGCTATTACCGAACAAGAAATCACCCGTATCGCACGTCTGGCACGGCTCAAACTGTCGGCCGAGCAACGCGTTCAGGCGCAAGGCGATCTGACTAAAATTCTTGGGCTGATCCAAGAACTTCAGGCGGTCGACACCAGCGGAATCGAGCCCTTGGCCCATCCCTTGTCGGCGCTTAAGGATGTCCATTTGCGACTGCGCGAAGACGTCATCACCGAATCGTCTTCGCCAGAGCGGCGCGAGGCACTGATGGTCAACGCACCCGGTCAAGCTGAGGGGCTGTTTTTGGTTCCAAAGGTAATCGAATAAATGAGCGCTGCACTTCACGCATTTCCAACCCTGGCTAGCCTGCAGGCCGCCCTCGCGCAAGGCGAACTCAGCGCGACAGAACTGGCCCAAGACTGCCTCAAGCAGATTCAATCCCAGCAGGCGCTCAATGCGTTTGTGCACGTCGATGCTGACCTGACTCTGGCGCAGGCACGTGCGGCCGATGCGAGCCGGGCTGCAGGCACGGCGGGCCCCTTGTCAGGCATTCCTATTGCCCACAAAGACGTGTTCGTCACCCAAGGCTGGCGCAGTACCGCGGGCAGTAATATGCTCAAAAACTACGTCAGCCCGTTTGACGCAACTGTCGTGAACAAGTTGCTGACTGCCGGTTGCGTCAGTTTGGGTAAACTAAATTGCGACGAATTCGCCATGGGCTCGGGTAATGAACACTCTGCCTTTGGTCCTACCCACAACCCCTGGGATTTCGCCTGCGTACCCGGTGGTTCGTCGGGCGGCTCAGCCGCCGCCGTGGCAGCCAGATTGGTTTTTGCAAGTACAGGCACTGATACGGGTGGCTCGGTGCGACAACCGGCCGCGCTATGCGGGGTCAGTGGCATCAAGCCAACGTACGGCGCTGTGTCGCGCTACGGCATGATTGCCTATGGCTCAAGCCTAGATCAGGCGGGCGTCATGGCACCAGCAGCGGCCGATCTTGTTGCCCTGCTTGACACGATAAGTGGCTTTGACGTGCGCGACGCCACTAGCGCCGAACAGTGCCGAGGCGTACCCAACACACCTGGCCGCATTCAAAGCGAATTTGACAAAGCGAGCACTCACTTTTTATCTCAAGCTTCTTTACCACTAAAGGGTTTACGCATCGGCGTGCCCAGCGAGTACTTTGGCGAGGGGCTTTCTCCTGAGGTTGGAGCGGCCATCGAAGCAGCCCTGATGCAGTTCGAAAAACTTGGTGCCCAGCGTGTTTCGATCTCATTACCCCGTACGCGCCTGTCAATTCCAGCTTATTACGTGATCGCCCCTGCCGAAGCCTCAAGCAACCTGTCACGCTACGATGGGGTTCGTTATGGGCACCGCAGTGATTCGTACACCGACCTAGCTGACATGACCGGCCGTTCACGCGCCGAGGGCTTTGGTACTGAGGTGCAACGCCGAATTCTGGTTGGTACTTATGTGCTGTCGCATGGCTATTACGATGCTTATTACTTGCAGGCGCAACGCCTGCGGCGCATGATTGCTGATGATTTTCAAGCTGCACTGACGCAACAATGCGATGTCATTATGGGGCCCGTGACGCCCACAGTCGCCAAACCAATTGGCGACAACCAAGACGATCCGACAGCAGACTGGCTAGCCGATATTTACACGCTGGGTTTAAACCTTGCTGGGCTGCCTGGCATGTCTATACCCTGCGGTTTTGGCAAAAGCGCCGCAGGCAAGCCCCTCCCCATAGGCTTACAAATCATCGGCGACTATTTTGACGAGGGTCGACTGCTGGCGATCGCGCATCAATATCAACTTGCCACCGATTGGCATCAACGTAGCGCGGGGCAAGCATAATGGCTTACGAAATCGTCATTGGTCTCGAAACACACACTCAGCTTTCTACCCAGACCAAAATTTTTTCGGGCAGTAGCACCCGCTATGGCGCGCAACCCAACACGCAAGCCAACGAAGTAGATATGGCGCTGCCTGGTACCTTACCCGTCATGAACCGTGCTGCGGTTGAGCACGCCATTCGCTTCGGCTTAGCTGTTGGCGCAACGATTGCCCCGCGCTCGATCTTTGCGCGTAAAAATTATTTT
The DNA here is from genome assembly GCA_903932425.1 of uncultured beta proteobacterium. Lineage (GTDB taxonomy): Bacteria > Pseudomonadota > Gammaproteobacteria > Burkholderiales > Burkholderiaceae_B > Zwartia. The sequence continues at coordinate 6,627 of CAIZGG010000182.1, forward strand.
TATCCAGATTTACCAAAGAACTATCAAATCAGCCAGTACGAAATACCTGTCGTGTTGGGTGGTTCGCTGACCTTTTTTGTCGGCGACAAAGAAACCACCATTAACCTGACACGCGCCCATCTCGAAGAAGATGCCGGTAAGTCACTGCACGACAATTACATTGGCCCTCATGGCGAGTTATCCACTGGTATCGATCTAAATCGAACCGGCACACCGCTGCTAGAAATCGTCTCTGAACCAGAAATGCGCTCGGCCGCCGAAGCAGTTGCCTACGCCAAGACTCTGCATAGTCTGGTGATGTGGTTGGGGATTTGCGATGGCAACATGCAAGAGGGTTCTTTTCGGGTCGACGTCAACGTTTCGGTACGCCCTGTCGGTCAAAAAGAATTTGGCACGCGTTGCGAAATCAAAAACGTAAACTCTTTTCGTTTTATCGAACGCGCGATCAACTACGAGGTGCGCCGTCAGATTGAGCTGATCGAAGACGGCGGCCAAGTGGTTCAAGAAACACGCCTCTACGATGCCGATTTAGACGAAACGCGCAGTATGCGCAGCAAAGAAGACGCGCATGATTACCGTTATTTTCCCGATCCCGATTTACCGCCCTTAGTGATTGCTCAAGACTGGGTTGATCAAGTCAAACAATCAATGCCGGCCCTACCCGATGCGCTCAGGCAGCGTTTTGTCAATGAATTTGGGATCGCGCCCATTGATGCGGCCCAACTTTCGAGCAGTCGCGCGCTGGCAACTTACTTTGAAGAAGTCGTCAATGCCTTGCCGTCTGGTCAAGCCAAACTTGCAGCGAACTGGTTGATGGGTGAAGTCTCGGCCACACTAAACCGCGAAGAGAAAGACATCGCGCAATGCCCTGTGACGGCCCCTTTATTGGCGGCCTTGCTTAAGCGTATTTTAGACAACACTATTTCAAACAAAATTGCGCGCGACGTGTTTGCTGCTATGTGGGCTGGCGAAGAAAATGGGCAGCCCGACGCCATCATCGCCGCCAAGGGGCTTACCCAAATCAATGACTCGGGTGCAATCGAGGCCATGATCGATGCCGTATTGTCACAGAACGCTGCAATTGTGGCCGAATACCGTGCGGGCAAACAGAAAGCCTTCAACTCACTAGTCGGCCAGATTATGAAAGCCGCCAAAGGCAAGGCCAACCCGCAACAGGTCAACGATTTGCTTAAGGCAAAACTCGATCAAGCGTAAACAGCTGACTTTGTTACTGAATGCCGTATTGCGCGCGATACGCCAGCACTGCCTCGCGATACTGCGCAAACTCAGCATTCTGTTTAAGCAGTACCAAGATGTCGTCAAGCGAAGCGATTGTGACAACAGGCAACCCATAGCGCTGCTGCACTTCTTGCACAGCTGAATGAGGCGATAACTGCCCTTCAGCCCCAGCACGCTCCATGCGATCCATCGCAATGAGCACAGCGCACGGCTCGGCGCCGGCTGCACGAATGATCTCGACCGACTCGCGAACCGAGGTTCCGGCGGTGATCACGTCATCAATGATCACCACACGCCCCTTGAGCGGTGCACCCACTAAAACCCCGCCCTCGCCGTGATCTTTAGCTTCTTTACGGTTGTACGCAAAGTCGATTGAACGCCCGTTCATGGCAGGATGGGCCGCCAGTGCCACAGCGGTCGCCGTAGCAAGCGGTATCCCTTTGTAAGCTGGGCCAAACAACATATCAAACGGCAGTTTAGAATCGACCAATGCTTGGGCATAAAATTGAGCCAACCGGCCCACAGAGGCGCCAGAATTAAACAAGCCAGCATTAAAAAAGTAAGGGCTCGTGCGCCCCGATTTGGTCACAAAACTACCAAATCGCAGCACGCCTTCATTTGAGGCAAACTGTACAAACGCACTACGTTCTGAACCCGTCGACATTGCTAACCTCGCGATTTAAGTGTTCGATGGATTGAATTATCTCATTGACCAGGAGTCTGACCTTGCTGCGTATCACCTCATTAAACCTAAACGGTATTCGCTCAGCCTATAACAAAGGGCTCGCGAACTGGTTAAAAACGCATCAGG
>CAIZGG010000183.1 GCA_903932425.1 uncultured beta proteobacterium
CGACCTCGACTTCACAATCAAATCTGCCGAAGACGCCAAAAAGGCTCTCAAGGCTCAAATCATTGAGCTTGGCACTGAGTTGGTCGAGGGCGATCAGTACGACGTCAAGGTATCGTTGTCTCAGCGTTCAGTCATGGACTTTGACAAGTTGTTTGCAACCTACGGCATCACTGAAGAACAGTTCAAGCTGTTCTCGGCATGCACGAAAGATGGCAAGTGCTTTGAAGTCCTTAAAGTTGTACCCAAGAAAGGAGGGGAGTAATGCTCCCGACTATTATCCAAGTGATAAATCATAAGAAGCTTAATTCATCGGCCAAAATTCTTTGGATTAAGCTTTTTATTAAATATGGTTACGAACCATTTTCAGGTGCTTATGAAGAAATGGCAGGAGAAGTTGCCAGCAAACGGTGGACCGTTCGCGCTCAGGTTTGGAAGCTTCAAGATTTCAACGCTGTATTTGTCTCATCTTATTATGAAAAAGGCGTTGTGGGGCAGATTGGAAATACATTTCGTCTTATAGATCCAAAGGATTGGCATAATGCCTAATATGTTAGATTACGAACGCCTCGTGCGTCAGAATGCAGATCTCCGCGTCGAAAACGCGAAGCTAAAAGGGGACCACTCAAACAGAATAAAGGAGGACTTAAGGTGGACTTACATAGAGACCCAACCGACGATCGGGACGAGGGAGGAGGAATTACGCCTTCGACGTCTGATACGGGATTGGGAGGAACGATACGACATATTGTCGGAGCTTTACGCCAGTCGAGAAATGAACCCGAAAGCGGATTGGTTTCAAGTGAAGGGGGAACGGGAAGCCCGGAAGAAGGAACAAGCAGTACGGGAAGCCCGCCGTCAATATCGGATATTTTGGCTGCAGCTGATCGTCGACAAATTGAAGAACTTAACAAAGTGGAGAATAAAATAATGTTAATTAATAATCGTGAAAAAACTCATGGCAATTTCCGCGACAACGCAACGATGAGCCAAGGGCTAAAGGATGTCATGCGGGGCGGCAAGAATTGGAATGCTCTTAACGACATGCAGCGCGAATCACTTGAGATGATTGCGGTAAAGCTAGGACGCATTTTAACAGGCGATGCAGGCTTCAGGGACCATTGGGACGACATTGGCGGATATGCTCAGTTGGCAAGCTCTAATGCAAGCCCTAGTATGCCCCAAGTTAAGGTGGATCTAACACAGGCGTTAAATCAATGACAGAAAAAGGATGGCTGGGGCCGTACACCCCAGCCGACCGCCATGCGGACAAAACTACAATGGACCACATAATTGACCTACGACGTCGATTATTGGAATTAGAAAAATTAGTTGTTAGGCTTGAAAGTCAGCGTGATAATGCCTTAGCTGTGGTAACGGATCTTCAACGCAAATATACAGAACTGGCTCGCAAATGACTTATTATCGTCTTATGGGTGAACAACGAGGTTTCTTGAGCCGTGGGTCTATGTTAATAGATGAGAACTTGGAGTACGATGAAGCAGTCGAGCTTCTTCAAGATGTAAAAAGTGAAATGCCTTTATGGAAATTTTGGTTAGTTGAACAGGAATTTATAGATGAAAAAGTACAATCGGGTATTCGTACCAAACCCGAACTTTCGGTTTGACCCAGAAGAGCTGGCCAACCTTGGTTTATCGATCATCTATGTTTGCGACTTACCCATGTTTGATAATCTTGCCGGGGATGACAACATTCACCGTTTTGAACACCGCGTGGCAGAACGTCTGGCGGACTTTGATCCAAATGAAGACGTCATTGCGTACTATGGCGACATCATGATTTTTGCCATGATGGTAATGTACTTGTCAGATAATTTTGACGCGTTTGATGTAGCCCGCTACTCGTCAAAGCAGCAAGCATACATCATTCGCGAATTGTCTTACAGAAAGTTTATTCAGTAGGCTCTTCAACTATTGCCGCTGGTGCAGCAACGGCCGCAGATTCAATCTGTGGTTTTGCTTGTCCATGCAGCAAGTTAATGAGATCTGCTACCTCGGCGTACACGCCTGATCCAAGGTGTTTCAAAACCGTGTTGACGTGCGCTACAGTTAGTTTGAGTTCAAGTTCAAGATTTTCCATCATATACCTCTATTAGCAATTGCAAGAGCTTTGGCGACGGTAGTGTCGTCCAAGTTGAGTAAAGGCTTTGTTTCGTTGCCTTGTTCTTTTTTAATCTTGTCGACCATGTTTATCAAGGTTTCTGCTTTTGTTTTGGCAGATGTTCCTGTGCGACCGCCAGTTGCATATGCCGCCTGCCCAGTAGGTTGCCCATAAAGCTCTTCATAAGCGCGATTGAGATTTTGCTCTAGAGGCGACAAAGCGCGCGCTGAGTAACCAGCTGCTTTTGTTCCTACACCTGCGGCTTGCCCAATTGGCGAACCTGCCAAACGGCCCGCACCATATGCTGTCGCGCCCATAAGACGAGGCGACTGGAATATAGCTTGAGCGCCAAGAAGACCTATGTGTTTTGCAGCGGATGTCGGATCGCCCATGGCGAGGCTTGTGCCTGCATTGTAAAGATGAAACGCGCCCCCACCTCCTTCAAGCATACGACCGACAGTGCCCGACGAAATTGCATCGTGTAGGGCAGCGCCTGCAGCCATATATGGTATGCGCGGATCTTCTTTGCCAAGAGAATCAAGAAGATCATTGCCCATAGGTGTGCGAAGATTACGAATAGCTTTTGAAAGCTGCGCGTTTGCAGTTGCTTTATTTACACCGAGACCGCCAGAAATATTTTTCAAGTTATTTTGGATGTTACGATAATCATCCATCATTTGAGAATATTCAGGCGAGACGTCTGTAATAGCTTTTTTGGTGCCATGATAAAGCTCCCACAAAGCATTAGAAACGCGATCGCTACCAGCTTGCCCGGCAGCTACACCAATGTCTTGTTTAAGCTTATCAAGACTTTCAATTCCGCGATCAGGATGACCGGCTGGCAATGTACTGCGATTAAAGAGTTGATTTTCCCAATAATCGAGGGCTTGGTGAGCGTCATCGCTAATCTTGTTTGAACCGGGAGCACTCAATTTATTGCGAGCTGCATCAATAGCATCATACATAGGTTGCAATGATGCGTCTTGCTGAAGTGCAGCAAAATTTTCTTTCTTTTTGCTTGCCCAATCGCTGATCTCGCGATTTTTAATTTTTGCAAAAGCGTTGCTCATAGCATTTGAAAAGTCGGATGTTTCACCTTCTCCACGCGCAAAGGTATTAAACGCACCTTGAACAAGCGGATCTTTTGAAGCACCAGCTTGGAAAGCGCGCTCATATGCAGCTGTAGGCACACCCGTACCAAGAGCAACGGCATGCTTTGCCGTCCCTGTTGCAACATCGCCAGCTTTTCCTGCAATGCCAAGAGCAACTTGCGTTGGATCCATAAGATTACCAGCAATACCTGCTGTTTTGCCTGCAGCTGAAGCAACTTTGCCAGCTGTTGCACTTGTTTTTCCAAGTGCGCTTGCTGCGCTTTCAAGACCAGATTCGCCGAGCGTGACAGGTGTTGCGGCAACAGCCAAAACAGAAAACGGGTCATTATAAAGACCGCGATAAAACTCTTCTTTTGATGTGAACGGTTTAATCACTTCATTAAGAATAGCTTCATCCGCAGATTTCTTTTCTGGGTCTTGTTGATAACCAAGGGCACCTTCTACCTTTGAGGAAATACCCGTTCCAAGTGCGCCAATGCCTTCAGCGGTCTCGCCCCAATTCCATGGCGCTATAGCGTGCAAAGTGCCAGCAACGTTCTCATATGCGCTTGATGGAAGATTAGCTGCAACGCCCTTCCAATATTCACCGCGCTCCATTTGAGCAGGATCTTTTGCAGCGCCGCCAGAGGACGGGAACGATGCATAAGGATCATACTGCGCTGGCGCTTCAAGGTTTACGCCTTCGGCAGGCGCTGCAGGTGCTGGTGCATCAACCATAGGTAAACCTCATTGAGCGGGAACGACGGCCGTCTGGCCTTTGCGCGGGCCATCAGGGATAACAAACTCAGTACCGGGGGGCAAAGCTTTCACGCCTTGCAGACGTTCCGCGGGGGTAGATCCTTGGACGCGTTGCGGTTGCGGCCCTTGCTTCGCGCCCGTTGTCATTTCACGGCCAGCTTCTGTTGATCCAGCAAATGGTTTTGTTTCGCCATAAACACGATCGCGATAGTCTTCGTATTTATTGTTGCCCGTAAAATCATTGATGTAAGATGTGACATCACGAGGCTTACCAGATTTAAACCACTGATTATAAAGATCATGAGTATAATCAGCTGCGGCCATGCGTCCCGTAATGTTCTTGTAAAGAGCGTCAGGATCATCTTCAGGTTTCGGAGCAACAACCATTGCCTCACGCAACGATGTGGCAGGCGCGCCAGCCGCCATGTTGTTTGCTGTACGCATGGCAATATCTGTTGCCATTTTGTATGCAGCATCAAACCCGCTTGGTTCTGTTTCCCATCCTTTGGGTAATGCAACGCCAAACTTTTTAGCAAATGCGGCAAGGTTTGCCGTTGCTTCGTTCATGCGATTGCCTTTGTAGGATTGATAAATATGAGCAAGCTCATTCAATTGAGGACGGTTAAGAGCGTAATCTTGTTGGAATGATCCAGCTTTGTCATTAAAGTCGCCATATGTCTTTGCGGTCTGCTCAAGGTAAGCTGACTTCGCAGGAACAACAGGAACACCATTCCACTCGCCGCCGCCGTTCTCAATGATTTGACGGGCTTTGTCGCCGGGGACTTGAATGCTATCGCCATCGAGTGTGTACACAGTTTGGTACTGACCAAGCTGTTGCGCTTTAACGGCTTCTGTTTCAAGCGGAAGCTTTGCGTATCCTTCGCGCAATTTCATGCCTTGATCGCGATAATTAGCTGCTTGATTGCGAAGGGTGTTTGCTTGAGCAATCAAAGAAGACATCATGCCTTGATATTGAGCGCCGTATGAGATCAATCCATTAGCCTGAGCTTCAAGCTTTTCAGCTTGGGCATTTGATTGATCAGCCATGGTCAGGAAACGCTGCACATCAGGATGCGCTTCTGCAGCTGAATAAATTTGATCAGCTTTTTCCATGTTTGCAGGCTGCGCGCCTTTAGCGACGGCTGGCGGAGGCGGAGCGCCGACATCTGTAGGAGCTGTTTTTGCTTCGCCGCCTGTTGGCGCAGGAGCGGCAGGAGCAGGAGCAATACCGCCCTTTGGAGCTTCAGCACTAGGCGCGCCAGTGGCTCCGCCTGCTGCGGGAGCGGGTGCAGGAGCGCCAGCAATACCGCCGCCCGCAGGAGGAACGTTAAACCCTGCGCTTCCGCCAGCGCCAACAAAACTAGGCGGCAAACCCATTTCAATCGCAGCTTGAGCGCGATCTTGTGGGCTAACGATTTGGTTGCTCCAAGTATCAAAGAAGTTGCCGCCCGGCACAGGCGAAAACCGTTGCGCCATAAGTCCCATGGTATTCTTCATAGCTTCAGATTGGCGAAGAGCAATTTCTGCCTGTTGCGAACGTAGGCCAGCGTATGTCTTAGCGCCGCCACCGATGCCTTCAAGAATTGCGGACCCTAAAAACGGACTTTTTGACCCAGCCATAGAACCAAGGCCTGAAAGAACCGATAATAAAACATCCGTGTTGTCAGGTTTGCCAACATTAAAGCCTAAACCGCCAGTGGCTGCCTGTGCCTCTTTGGCATTAGCGGCGGGGATATCAGCAGATGGTGTAGGATCATTGCCAAGTTGACGAGAGGTAGACCACGCTCTGTCGCCGTTTTTGGCCATGTAATTTGCAACCCAATCGGCATTAGATTGAATGGCTTTAGGGTCTTTACGCACGTTAGGATCGCGTAAGTCGTAACCTGTTTCTTTTGTAAAAACATCACCCAATCCGCCGTTTGGGTACTTCTCAGACATATTGCCATAATGCATTTGCCATGGGCCAAACGATGAACCATCATCGCCAACGGCATTATGATTAAATGCGCTTTCTAATTGTCCAATTTGCAAAGGACGAGTTGGATTGAGACCTGCTGCTGCGGCACTTTTTGCAGCCACATTGCGAACGTAATCAGGTGTGATTTCTGGTTGTTCGTCGCCAACTACGTTGCCTTCTGATCCATCATGATGTTCGCGGGAAACAAGACCGCCTGACGAAAAACCAAATGGTGCTAAAATAATTGGAAGTGCAGATGCAGCTGTTTCACCAGCTCCAGACATTGCCGCGCCAAGACCACTAGCCGCTTCGGGAGCCGCAAAAGCCTCTTCTCCGCCCGTTGCCATTGCTCCTACAACATCAGGTAATGGAGCAGCGGCGGCATTATATAAACTAGGAAGTTGAGCCTTGACACCCAACCCACCTATAGAATCCGCCAATTTACCTGCGTTTAATAAATCCCCCATACCCAAACCAGATTGGGAAGGATTGCCGGGAGGATTAGCCGCTGTAGCAAGTTTTCGTTCTGGCTGTTGACTATTTTTTGCAATTTTTGCCATAGGATCATTAGATGAATCATACGGAATATCGCCTCCATCGGCGTAACCTTCACCAGCGTGCCCCATGCCAACAACGCCACCTTCCGACACTAGGCCACCTGCGTATTTGTGAACAGGCTCAGATGCCTTGTCGTAATCAACAGTTTTATATCCACCCGCAAGACCCACAGCTTCTGGGTGAATTTTTTCGACTTCATCAGCCATAAAGCCGACATGCGTCTGTTCGCTATCGTCGCCCTTATATTTAAATTTGTAAATTGGAAGACCGTTCTCGGCCGTGCCAACGCGCTTAATGTCATGCTTGAGACGACGATCGGAGAAGAACGACATTGGCTGCTGTGTTGTCGTTGTCGACCCAGACAGAGCGCCAGTTCCTTCGGCAATATTTGCCAAGAATTGAGATACTTGGAATGGGTAAGCCTGCTGCTGTTGAAATTGGTTGTATAGTGCCGTATTGCCTGCTTGTGTCGTTTGTTGACCAAGTGTGCCCGCGCCAAGTTGCGCCTGTGCGCCCGCAAGACCAATCTGCTGCGCCTGACCAGCAAGATTACCGTACTGGTTAGCCAAAGCGCCCTGCTGTTGAAGGCCAGTCATATAGTTTTGAGCAGACTGTTGGTAACCTTGGTTTGCCATTTGACCAAGAGTTTGGCCCATAGCAAGATTCTGTTGTCCCATAAGAGCCGCCTGCCCAACCTTACCGCGATCTCCCCCAAATGCTCCTGAACTGATTGCATTGCCTTGCAATTGATTTTGTTGCTGCTGGTTTTGGTTTTGCAGATAAGCCGCCGTAGAACCCATGGCATTTTGCAAATATGGATTCATATAAGCCTGAACGCCTTGTTGATAGTTTTGGGCGTTAAAACCTTGCGCGGCATTTGCCGTTCCGGCCATTGCGGCCTGATATCCCGGCTGCGCAGCATTTGCTTGCTGGTTAATATTGCTGATGCCAGTTTGCTGCTGTTGATTTAACGGAGCAACGAACGCATTTGGGTCAGAGCTGTATTGTTGAAACGGTTGAGAAGCGGTTGATTGCGCTTGAGCGTTGACCGAGTTATACCTCGCC
>CAIZGG010000184.1 GCA_903932425.1 uncultured beta proteobacterium
AGCAGGGTGTGGTTAAAAAAACTGAGACACAACCCCCCGTAGAGGCCCCAACTCAGCCTGTGGCCCAGACGCCGATCGCGAGTGCGACGGGCTCAGAGACTGCTGTCATTGAGCCGTTGCGTCTGAGCTGAGTCCTACCCTTTGTGCGACTGAAAAAAGCCTCTGATTCGTTCATTTGAGGCTGCAGGTTGCTCAAAATGAACGAAGTGCCCAGCGTTTTCGGCGATTTCAATTATTGGCTGAGCAAAGTAATCGGGCAGTCGATCAACCCAATCGCATAAAAGCACCGGATCGTGGCGGCCCCAAAAGAACCGACTCGGCACTGATATTTTTGGCAAAGTTGGTGCGCCGTGCTCGATCAGGGCAATGCGAGAGGCGTGATTCGCTGCGTACCATGCGAAGCCACCCTCTAAATTGCCCGGTTGCATAAAGTTATCGATCCAATGCTCAAGCTGCTCAGTGAAAGCATTGGGGTCATAGGCCCAATGGCTCAACATATTTTCAAAATACAGGCGGCACGTGTTGCGGTCGTAACCGACTAGTTTGGCGGCCCAAGGCAGTTGGTTAAATGTCTGATACCAAATTTCTTTTACGTGCCGGGCCTGAACCCAGCGACGTCCAACACCCGGGTAGGGCGCATTGAAGAAGAATAAGCCACTGACGCGCTCGGGCCACGTTCGGGTTAATTGTTGTGACACATAGGCGCCGACATCGTGCGAGACGATACCGAAGCGCTTGAGGCCAAGCGAGTCGGCGAGGGCAATGATGTCTTGTGCGTGGATGTCTGCGCCGGTCGGTGTCGATCCTGCACTGGGTGCGATGCTACTTTTGCCAAAACCGCGCAGGTCGGGCACGATGACTCTGAAGTCTTTGGATAGCACCGAGAGGTTGCGGTGCCAGGTCCACCAAAACTCGGGCCAGCCGTGCAGCAAGAAGATCGGTAGGCCTTCGCCTTCATCCACATAATGCAGTTTGGCGCCGTTGACCTCTAGATAGTGGTGGTTCCAGTCGCCATTCGGGTGAGAAAGATCGCGTGCTTTGCCTTGCTCGTCGCTGTTAAACATATTTGTATGATTTCCTTTGAGAGGTGTCGTAATCGTCTTTTAAATCAATGTCTTAGAGTGGTGACCTTGCTGACGGTCTTTTTTGCTTGTCAAATTTGTTATCGTTCTGCTGCGCGCGTCACTCACGCACCTGTTTTTTATGGTTTGTTTGGGCAACGTCAACTTAAAAAGAGCTCGGATCTTAGCCAGGCAAGTCATCACAAGCGCAGCTCTTCAAAACGTAATTAATAATAATTTTGACATGGTTTTTTCGAGCCTCACTTTTTTATTCTTCTTTTTGCCAGCGAGTCTGATCTGCTACTACGCCTTCGCGAAGCGGTCAGTACGCAATTTCATTCTGGTGGTCTTTTCTTTTATTTTTTATGCTTGGGGTGAACCGATCTGGGTTGGTTTACTAGCGATTTCGGCTGTGTGTGATTATTTAAATGGTTTATTCATCGAACATTTTCGCAAACGGCGAGCGATTGCGCGCTTTGGGGTGGTTGCTTCGGTAGCGATTAATCTTGGTTTGTTAGCGACGTTTAAGTATTCGGATTTTATTGTTGAAACGGTCAATCAACTAACTGGATTGAGCCTCGCGTTACCTGGGTTTTTGTTACCTATCGGGATTTCGTTTTATACCTTTCAAACAATCTCTTACACGATTGATGTGTACAAGGGCGAGGTTCCAGCCCAACGTAATTTCATGAATTTTGTTTTGTTCGTTGTCTGTTTTCATCAGTTGGTTGCCGGGCCAATTGTGAGGTATGCACACATCGCCCATGAAATTGAGCATCGGGTGTTTAGCCTGCAAGACTTTAGTGCTGGAGTGACTCGGTTTATTCGTGGCTTGTTCAAAAAGGTGTTTATCGCAAATACCGCAGGTGAACTGTGTGTCCAGTTTTTGGGGCAAGATCCGGCATCGGCTAGTATGGCTGGCGAGTGGTTAGGGTTGATCGCATATAGCTTGCAAATTTATTTTGATTTTTCAGGCTATTCGGATATGGCAATCGGCTTGGGCTGGATGTTTGGTTTTCATTATCACGAGAACTTTAAGCACCCCTATACCGCCACCTCGATCTCGGATTTTTGGCGACGCTGGCATATATCGCTGGCAACCTTTTTTAAAGACTATGTCTATGTCCCCTTGGGCGGTAATCGTCGTCACATGGTTCGTAACTTGTTCATCGTTTGGGCACTTACTGGGATTTGGCACGGTGCAAACTGGAACTTTGTGCTGTGGGGGTTGTATTTTGGCGTCTTGATTTACTTAGAAAAAGTCGTGCTTTTAAGTATCCTGAAGCCTCTGCCTAAAGTCATACAGCACGCTTATGCGCTTTTTTTGATTGTGCTCGGCTGGGCGATCTTTTATTTCACCGATATTGAAAAACTGCTGGCATGTTTCAAAATATTATTTGGCCTGTCTGGCTTACCATTTTCTAATTTCGATGTTAGCGTGGCAATTTGGTCGAATATTTTCTGGTTGCTTTTGGCCTGCGCGCTGTGCCTGCCACTTGCTGCACGGTTTGATCACTGGTGTTCTGTGACACTGCGTCCACTGCAACTGCAGTGTTTTGTAATTGCGCAAAATTTGCTGCTATTAAGCGTTTGCGTCGTGCTGTTGGTAGGACAAACCTACAATCCATTTATTTATTTTCGCTTTTGAATATGACGCACTTACGATTTTCAACTAAAGCAGCCTGGGCGAACGTTTTACTGTTTTCTGCCGCGCTAACGGCAGGGGGTTTGCTCTTTATCGTGTCGCCCAAGAATAGTGTGTCGGAAGGCGAAAAGAGAGCGCTTAAGTTAATGCCAACCTTTTCGTGGTCGTCAGTGGCTAACGGACAGTATTTAAGACAGCTTGATGATTACATTGCTGATAATTTTATGTGGCGTTATACCTTGACCGAGTTAGCCGGAGACGTAAAAGCCTTGCGCGGTTGGAATCAGGACGACGTACAGGTTTTTGCCAGTGCGCCCAAAAAGCCTCAAGCAACAGCTTTGGCGCCGGTAGTCAAAAGCACGGCAGTTGGCGGCGTAGCGACAGCCCCGACTGCGACGCAAGCGAGTACCCTGAAGGTTTCTGCCACAGAGGCTTCAACGGTCACAATGGTTGACGCCAAGCGCGGCGAGACCGGCCCAGTGAATGAAGCAAAAATATCGCAACAAAGCTCGACTCCAGTCACGCCTACTGCGCCGCCCGTTGTTGCGCCAGCAACACTGGTAGCATCAACATCAACGACACCGTCAACGTCAACGACACCCTCAACGTCAACGCCAACACCAGCGACGTCACCAACACCAACAACAACACCATCAACGCCACCAACACCAACACCAACACCAACACCAACACCAACACCAACTTCCGCGGCGTTGCCTGTTCAGGCGCCCGCAGCGGTCGCGCCGCCAGTTAAAAGCAACACCGTCGCCCCAACAAGCGCTGCTGGCGAAGATTTGTACGAGAACGTCGAATCGATCATTATTTATCGTGGGCGCGCGCTGCAAATGTTTGGTGGTGCCCCACAAATGACTCAATCGTTGGCGAAAGCGATCAATCGGTATCGTGAAGAGCTTTCACCCGACATCAATATCTTTTTTATGGCAGTGCCCATTGGCTCAGACTTCTATCTGCCGCGCAAAGTGAATAACGGTGTGATGCGTGAAAAGTTAGCCATTGATCATATGCAAACCTTGCTTGATCCGGGCGTAAAATTCGTAGCGGCGTACGATCGTTTGGCTGAACATACCGACGAATATATTCAATTTAATACCGATCACCACTGGACCGGCCTTGGTGGTTACTATGCCTACACGGCCTTTGCTGATGCTGCCGGTTTTGATGCCTTACCGCTTGGCGAATTAATCAAAGGCGAGATCCCTAACTTTTTAGGGACGCTTTATCAACGAACCATGGCTCCCGCTTTACGCAATAAGGGCGACACAGTTGAGTATTTTAAGGTGCCCTTTAAGACTGAAGCCTCCTACTATCCTGCAGGTTCTAACACGCCGGTGCCCTTGACGCTTTATGCCGAGTATGCCCGTGGGGGCAATTCTTACGGCGTCTTTTTGGGTGGAGACTTTCCGCTCATGCGGATCGTGAGTGAGGTTAAAAATGGCAAAAAAATTGCCGTGGTGAAAGACTCGTACGGTAATGCCTTCGTACCTTACCTAGCGTCGCATTATGAAGAAGTCTATGTTTTAGATTATCGATATTTTGTCGGAAACATCAAGACTCTAATTGAAGATAACGGTATTCAAAATCTACTTTTCGCGCATAATACCTTTGTCATGATGGGGAGCTATACCGCCCAACGGGCAATCGGATTTTTAACGGCCTCGCCAGGTGCTACGCCTAAGATTATTGCTAAATGAACTGGACTCATCTATGGTCACTCGTTTCCTTCGCTCGCACTTCATCCGCTTAGCTTCGTTGTGCTGTATGGCGATGCTGCTTGCGTCCTGTACAACGCCACCGACCGCACCGCCAGCAAAACCAGATACTGCGCTGGTACCCAAACGTGTTGATACCTTCGTGGGTAATCCTTCAGCTAAGCCCTATGTTCGGCGCACCATCGAGAGTGTGTTGGGTGAACAGGCTCAGTCACTGAACCGCTTCGTCACCGCGGATACGAATATTCTTGAGTTCAAGGATGCGAAACTGATTCAGCAGTTGCAACAGAAGTGGGCCTCTGCAAAGACAGACGGCTTTACAGTCGCGCATTTTGGTGACTCACTGGTGCAGGGGGGCTACGCTGCGGAAATCGCGCGCAGTCGTCTGCAAATCCTGGGGGGCAGCGCTGGCAGAGGGATGGTGTTTCCTTATTCCATCGCTAAAACCTATTCTCAGAATGATTTTAAATCTACCTTTACTGGCGATTGGTTGACGGCTAACAGCATTCATCAGCCGCCACGTTTGCCTGTTGGTGTATCTGGCTTTGTTGCCAGAACTTCCGCCACCGACGCTTCGTTTACTTTAAGTTTTTATACGAGTCCTGAACCCGGAAAAAAACGCGTTAAGTTGTTTTACGTTGCAACAGCTACAACCTACACCCTACGAGTTCAGTCCGGTAATTTTTTGCACGATATCTTAGTGCCTGGCGACGCCGCTCAACCTCGATCGCAAATGCTTGAGTTGAGCTTTCCTGAGCTGTCAGATACGCTGAGTTTTGAGATTCGAAATACTAGTCCGAAAGGCGGTGCTTTTTTTGAGGTGCATGGCGTGAGCATTGAAAATGCTGCTCCGGGCGTCATGTATCACAACTTAGGTGTAGGGGGGGCTAATTATGGTGCGTTGCTCGCTCAGACCTATTTTGAAGAGCAGTCAGCGCAACTGGCACCAGACTTGATTGTTCTAGACTGGGGCACGAACGATCTTGTGTATAAAAACAGCATCCCGCCTGAGCTCGAAAAAAATATCGTGCAAACCATCAAGCGCGTGAAGGCTCAGCATCCCAAAGCCCTCATTATTGTGACATCAGCGCAAGACATGAACTTTAGAAGAAAAAACATCACCGCGGCCTGGGAT
>CAIZGG010000185.1 GCA_903932425.1 uncultured beta proteobacterium
CCCCTGCACCCCCCCTCGGGCTGTACATTTCATCCGCGTTGCCCACTCGCCACCGCAGAGTGTTCGGCGCGACGACCTGAGTTAACTAAAAATGAACTGGGTGAAGTCGCTTGTCATTTGTATGAGGCATGACGCTCGAACGCCAACCGTCATCCCTTGACGATCATAAGTCCATTGAGTAGCCTTGTGTCCTGACGCTTTGCTGTGCGATTGATTAGGCGTTGCTTGATCGAAGAACTTCATGGCCAACTACCTAGGCAGCAACCAATACGAAAAGCGAGATACCATGGCAGACCTGAACACTGACAGCCTTACCGAAACAACGACCACCAGTTGGCTGAGCCGAATGGGCTCAAGTCTTGGGGGCGTGTTAATCGGCATCATTCTTTTGCCCTGTGCGATTTTTTTGCTCTCCTGGAACGAAGGACGAGCCGTCACTGCTGCCACGGGCCTGAAAAGAGGCCTGAGCACAATCGTAGAAGTCAGTACCGAAACGGTTCATCCACAAAACAATTCGAAATTAGTCTATCTCAATGGCCCCATGACAGGGGTCACTCCTGCGGTGGATCCTTGGAACAAACTCACAGCAACAGGACTGCTGCGCTTACAGCGTAAAGTCGAGATGTACCAGTGGTTAGAAAAAGAATCTGAGACCAAAACAAACAATGTGGGAGGCTCACAAACCACGCAAAAGACCTATACCTATTCATTAGATTGGGCCGAAACCGCTCACAACTCGGCACAGTTTAAAGTCCAGGCGGGTCATCAAAACCCAGCGATGCCATTAAAGTCGCAGACATTTGACGCAAGCCCGATCAAAATCGGAGCCTTTACATTGGACAAAAGTTTAGTGCAAGACTTAACGAACTTTGAATCCATTGAAACGCTCACTGAGGCCCCCCAGGGCTACAAAGTTCAGGGCAATATGCTGTACAAAGGCGCAAGCGTCGACCAACCCGCACTTGGCGATATTCGCGTGACCTACAGCGCCATTGCAGCGCAAACCTACTCAATCGCTGCGCAACAAAACAATGGCACATTGACAACCTATCACGACACAAAAAACGACTACAAGATCGCGCTACTTGAGCCGGGCGTCGTCAGCGCTCAAAAACTTTTCGCCGACCAAGCCTCGACTGAAAAAATCATTACCTGGGCCTGCCGAATCGGTGGTTTTTTATTGTTACTGGTTGGCTTCAGTCTAATCATGGCCCCGCTATCGATGCTGGTCGCCTTTTTGCCTTTCTTAGAAGGCTTGGTAGGCGTTGGCACCTTCTTCGTCGCGCTAGGCTTGGCCCTACCCATCACGCTGATTACCATCGCAATCGCCTGGCTCGCAAGTCGACCATTGCTTGGCGCAGGCATCCTGCTCGCAGCAGTGGCAGCGACATGGGCGCTAAGAAGTCTGGCCATCAAGAAAAAAGCTGCGACAGTCGCAGCGTAACTTCAGCGCAGCGGGTTAACGCAAAACGTATTCAAACGCCCAGTAGTACTGCCAGGTCGTATACGTGGGTTGCACTCCAAAGGGTGCAACCAAATCGCACAGATCAAACTCATTTGGATAATTTTTGAGCACGCGGTGACTCGAACCATCGGCCAACTTACGGACTTGATAGGTGTTGCCTTCTGAATCGGGCGCTGACAAAGGCGTGCTGTTGCCTTCGACATACAGATTATCGAGCATCACCACGCGCGCGCCAGCTTGAAGCGTTTTATTTAAGCCTAACAAAAATTCTTTTTGACGTGCCAGCGGTACATGCGAAAACCAAAAACCTGCAAAGGCTGCGTCATAGGGTTCGGCCGAAACAGGCAAGGCGTAAGCATCACCCACTAACCACCGCGCGTTAGCATTCGCTGGCCTACCCTGCGCAATGTGAAGCGTTTCAGCCGAGGCATCTAAGCCCAACAGACTAGCGGCTACCGGGGCAATAAATTGAGTCCAATAGCCAGTACCGGCAGCGATCTCAAGTACGCGCGCACCTTCAAACCTTGAAGGCAGCCACTGCTCAATTAACCGCAAATCCGCCTGCCGCTCAGGCTTGGCATAAATTTGGTCATATTCTTTTGCACGAGCGGCGTAATAGTCTTTCATGGGTCGGTCTACTTGACATGTCAA
>CAIZGG010000186.1 GCA_903932425.1 uncultured beta proteobacterium
GTGCCTGGCAGGACGCTGTCTTCAATAAATCGGTACAGCGAAGTTGCAACTTGAAGGCGATGGATTTGGGTGCGTGCAGTCATGCTCGAGAGGCCTTGCTTAAAAGAGATGGGTGACAGACTTTGGCTTGTTCACGCTGGGTGGCGTCACGGGTAACCCAGCGAGCAAGTAGTTTACCGGAATTGAGCAAAAAGCCCGATCTATTTAGGCGCCAGGCAAGGGGATGACTGCTCGCGAGGGCCGCCCTCAACCCACGAGTTTGGAGGGGTTTAGGGCTGAGGCTTTGGGTTCAGTTCAGGGGCGTTTTAGTATGACCGCAGACCGCTATGGATGCGATCTAAAGGTAAGTTTAATGCCCAGGCGGCGGCAACCGAAGCCAGGACGGCAACGGTGTTGTCTTGAATACCTGTGCCGTTCAAACCCAAAACTGGAAGTTCTGAAGTGGTGCATAAGGGCGTGCGTTGCGTGCCTTGCGCCAAAATAATTTCACCGGCATCCAATAACACGGCACGCTTGCCTTCTGCGAGATGAGCTTGAATCAGGGTTGAAGCAGGGTCCTGACTAAACAGCATCAATGAACCCTTGCAGAATTCGGCGATGGCTGCAACGTTGACGTCGTCGGCATTGAGTACGCCGGTGCCAGAGGTGCAAACCACATCAATCTGTGTTCGATAGATTTTGATCAAATCCGTAGCGGTTTCGAAGGCGTGATACGCCACACTTGGGCCTTTGAAGGCCTCATCAAAAGTGATGTCTGTCACGATGCCGACCAGGCACTTGATGTAATCAAGGCCTTCGGTCAATATTTGCATGCCATCCGTTTCAACAACAGCGGCCTCAATCTGACAATTTAACAGTAAGCGTTGGGTATTGGACCAGGTCGATGACACCGAAGTTGTCAGCGCACGGTCGTTCACTTTGACCCCCTCGCTGTTAGAGAGGCCGGTCTGCATTCCATTTTGCGTCAGCAAGTGAAACATCAGACGTGTCACTAACGTCGTCCCGCTTGAGCCCGAGGCCCCGATCAGCGGAAAGGTTTTTTCGTCGCCGGGCGGAAACATGTAGTCAACGATCGCTTTGCCTACATTGCGCGGCAGGCCCTCAGCGGGCTTCAGATGCATTAAGAGCCCAGGCCCAGCATTGACCTCTACGATGGCACCGCCCGTTTCTGACAACGGACGAGAGATGTCTTCGGTGACCAGATCGATACCCGCCACGTCCAACCCTACCGCCTTAGCGGCAGTCGCCGCAATCGCGGCTACTTCAGGATGAACCTCGTCGGTGCAGTCAAACGCTACGTTGCCATTACGTTGAATCAAGACTTCGCAACCCAAAGGCGCAATGCTTTCGGCGTCAAAGCCCTGACGCTTTAGTTCAAGTCGGGCAGCCGAGTCAATACGAACGGGATTTAACGGTTGTTCTTCGCCACGTCCACGGCGAGGGTCTGAGTTAATTTGAAGGGCAATCAACTCGTCGATCGTATGGGTCCCGTCGCCTGTGACAAGCGCGGCCTGGCCTTTGGCTGCGGCCGCCAGTTTGCCGTTCACGATCAAGAGACGATGTTCGTTGCCCCGAATGAAGCGCTCGACTAACACCCCTGAGCCCTCATCAACCGCGACAGCGTAGGCGGCTTCGATCTCTTGTTGCGTATCGAGATTAATGAACACGCCGCGTCCGTGGTTGCCATCTACAGGTTTGACCACAACCGGAAGGCCCAGGTCCTGAGCCGCGTCCCAGGCATCTTGTGCGTGATCAACAGCACGGCCTTGTGGGATCGGTACCCCGCAGGACTCAAGAATCGACTTGGTTAAGTCTTTATCGCGCGAAATCGTCTCGGCAATGGCGCTGGTTTGATCGGTTTCTGCAGTCCAGATGCGACGTTGTTGTTTGCCATACCCAAACTGGATCAGGTTGCCATTGTTTAACCGAACCGCTGGAATTTCACGATCTTCGGCCGCTAAGACCATCGAAGCCGTACTTGGGCCTAAACATAAATCTTGTGTAAGGTCTTTGAGGTGGTCAAGCGCCGCTTCAAGGTCGTAAGGACGGTCTTCAATGGCAGCCATCACCAGATCGCGGCCTGCATACAGCGCGGCGCGGGTGACTTCTTCTTGCCAGCCACTGACGACAACTTTATAGACGCCGCGAGTTTCGGTCTCGCGCGCACGTCCAAAGCCATGGCCAGGCACACCCGCCAGATCTTGTAGGGCCAGTGTCACGTGCTCAAGGATGTGACAAGGCCAGGTTCCGGTGCGAAGTCGTTGTAAAAAGCCACCGCGCACACCTGGGCTGCAGCGGTGTTCGATCAGGCTGGGCAGCCAGGCCACCAGTCGCTCGTACAGACCAGGCACCACATCGGAGGGGCAATCTTCTAAGTCTCCGATGTCTACCACAGCCTCAAGTGCCGAGTAATACGTCCAAATATTTGGCCCACGCAGATAGACGATGCTCTGAATGACCATATCGCGTTTGTTCATGAGACGGCTTACTTCACTGGTGATGGCGAGGTGACTATTATCGCCTATCGGCAAAACTTAGGATTGACGCGGGCGACGCCCCACAATGGGGTATTGTGGATCGGTAAAACCATGCGTCGACGCATAACCAGGTGCCACGTGTGCGTCGACCACCGTTTCGTCTTCGGCTGTCAGCGAAACAGACATCGCAGCAATATAGTCTTGCCATTGCTCGAGCGTTCTGGGCCCGCCGATCACGCCGTTGATGAGTTTGTTGTTCAGCGCCCAAGCGATTGCAAATTGAGTTGGGCTAAACCCGCGATGCAAAGCATGGTCTTTTAACGCACTTGCTACGGCAAAGGATTCGTTTCGAAACTCGGTTTGATGCAGACGGCGGTCGCCGCGCCCAGCGCGACTTGAGGCGTCTGGTGCGATGTTGGGTTGATACTTGCCGGTTAATACGCCGCGCGCCAAAGGGCTGTAGGCGACAACGCCCACGCCGTAATGGTCGCAGCAAGGCAGCACTTCGGTTTCAATCATGCGGGTGACGGCGCTATAAGCGGGCTGGCACACAATCGGCGGTGGGATGCCCATTTTTTTAGCCATCTCAACCATCTTTGCGATCCGCCATGAGCGAAAATTAGAAACGCCGTAATAGCGAATCTTTCCAAGCTCGATGAGTCGGGCAAAGGTCGAGAGGGTTTCTTCCATCGGGGTGACCTCGTCATCGCGATGCATGTAGTAGACGTCGATCCAGTCGGTGGCCAGTCGTTTGAGGCTGTTATCGATCTCGGTCATTAACCAACGCCTAGAGGTGCCGCGGTCGTTTGGTTCTTTGCCGATCGGGTTAGCGACTTTAGTCGCCAACACCCAGCGCGCGCGGTCTTGCGCGATTAAGCGTCCAACCATCCGTTCAGATTCGCCGCCGGCATAGTTATCTGCCGAATCGATGGCGTTGTAGCCCGCATCGCGGGTGACCGCAACGATTTCTCGCGCAACAGTTTCGTCAGTTTGATCGCCGAACATCATGCTGCCTAACCAGAGGCGCGGCACGTACAGGCCGCTATGGCCAAGTGGGAAGTATTCGGGTTTTTTTTGCGTCATGATACTTTTCACTATTGAGGGGTAATTTTCTGCAGTTCGATTACTTTTTTCCAGCGCGCAATATCTTTGCGAATCAACTGCAGCATGTTTTCGGGCGAGCCGCCTACGGCTATCGTACCTTCGTCTTCGAGCCGAGTGTACACGGCAGGCTCTTTCAGTACGGCATTGAGCTCGGTGTTTAGATAGGCGACGACTTCGGGCGCAATGCCGCGCGGGCCACCGAGAGATTTGCTGTCAACAACATTGAAATCCTTAACGCCCTGTTCCTCAAAGGTTGGTACGTCGGGCAAAATCGATAAACGAAATTGTCCCGCTACACCCAGTGCTCTGACGCGCTTTGATTTGATGTAAGGGGCTGTGAACGTTGAGGTACTTAGCAAAAGATCAACATTGCCACCAAGCAAGTCATTCATGGCAAGTGACGAGCCCTTGTAGGGGACGTGCACTAATTTGATATCTGCCAGA
>CAIZGG010000187.1 GCA_903932425.1 uncultured beta proteobacterium
CAATCATGAGCCGCTTATGTGAAGGACGTGTCGCAATTGTTACAGGCGCCGCCCGTGGAATTGGACGTGAATACGCCTTGCAATTAGCCGCCTGCGGTGCCAAAGTCGTCGTCAATGACCTTGGCGTATCTCGAGAGGGTCTGGGCCGAGATACCTCAGCGGCGCAACAAGTGGTTGACGAAATCAAGGCAGCGGGTGGTGACGCCATTGCAAATTGCGACGATGTCTCTGAATGGAAAGAGGCCGAGCATCTCATCCACAGCACGGTCAAACATTTTGGCAAACTCGACGTGCTCATTAATAACGCAGGTATTCTTCGTGACAGAATGCTCGTGAACATGGAAGAGAGCGAGTGGGATGCTGTGATCAAAGTTCATTTGAAAGGAACCTTCGCGCCTTGCCATCACGCTGCCGTGTACTGGAGAAGCCAACAAAAAATCACTGGTGAATCGGTCAATGCGCGAATCATCAACACGACTTCATTTTCGGGCATACTCGGCAACGTTGGGCAAAGTAATTACGGTGCGGCCAAGGCGGGGGTCGCTGCATTCACCATCATCACGGCTCGTGAATTAAAACGTTATGGGATCACGGTCAACGCCATCAGCCCCCATGCACAAACCCGTATGACCGAAAGCCTGCGCGAGCGCACGCCAGAAGAAATTGAATTACGGCACCCACGCTGGATCGCAGCGGCAGCGACCTGGTTAGCCAGCACCGAAAGCGCTGAAGTGACGGCAAGAGTGTTTGAATTGGGTGGCGGTTTTCTTGCTGCGATGGAAGGCTGGCACCGAGGGCCTCAAGCCGACCCAATCGACAACCCAAACGCGATTGGCCCGGTGATGCTGGACTTAGCTCGCCGTGCGAGACGCAATGCAGATATGCGCGGTAACGATCTAGATTAATCATGATCAATAAGCGTGTTGAGTCAATCGCGCAAGCCCTACAAGGCATCAAAGATGGCGATGTCTTGTTGATCGGCGGTTTCGGTACGTCTGGCCGACCCACTGAACTGTTAGACGGCCTATTTGAGTTAGGGGTAAAAGATCTGACTTTAGTGGCGAATAATGCAACGACCGGCACCGACGTCATGGCAGAGTTGATGCGAGCCAATCGAGTCAAAAAAATGGTGTGTTCGTTTCCGCGCGCCTTAACTGGAAAAACCATTTTTGATGAGCTCTACAGTGCAGGCAAGATCGAGCTCGAGCTTGTGCCTCAGGGTACGCTGGCAGAGCGCATTCGTGCAGGTGCGGCGGGTATTGGCGGCTTCTTCACACGCACTTCCGCGAGAACAGACTTAGCGCGCGGTAAAGAAACCCGCCTGATTGATGGGCAAGAATATGTCTTTGAAAAGCCTCTTGTTGGCGACGTCGCGCTGCTACATGCACAGCAAGGCGACCGCTGGGGCAATCTGGTGTATCACCGCGGCGCGCGCGTTAACAATCCAGTGATGGCAGGCGCGGCAAAACTCGTCATTGCGCAAGTCAACGAATTTGTCGACCTAGGTGAGCTTGATCCCGAACACATCGTGACTCCGGGCGTATTCATCGACCGCGTGTTTAAGATAGCGTAGAGGAATCCATGAAAGGCTTAAGCAGAAAAGACATTGCTCGCGTCGCAGCAGAAGACATACCCGAGGGCTCTTGCGTGAACTTGGGTGTAGGCTTGCCGACCATGATCGCCGAGCATATTCCTAACGGCCGCGAGGTGTTGCTGCAAAGTGAACAGGGCCTGCTCGGGCTCGGACCAGCGCCCAAGGCTGGGCAAGAAGACAACGACGTGGTCAATGCCGGCAAAGCGCATGTCACCCTCTTAAAGGGTGCTTCGATTTTTAGCCATAGCGATTCTTTTTTGATGATTCGCGGTGGGCATATCGACATCGCCTGCCTGGGCGCCTTTCAAGTCGCTCAGAACGGCGATCTCGCCAATTGGTCAACCGGTTCTTTGACTGAAACCCCAGGCGTAGGCGGCGCGATGGACCTTGCAGCGGGAGCTGCGAATGTCTGGGTGCTGATGGAACACTGCCAGAGGGATGGTGCGCCGCGACTACTTGAGCGTTGCACGTACCCGCTAACAGGTCATCAATGCGTCAGCAGGATCTACACAAATCTGGCGCTCATCGAGGTTACCGTGCAAGGCTTCTTGGTTCAGCGTCTTGCCGATGATATCGATTTTGATACGTTACAAAACCTCACTGGTGCGAAGCTACAACTCAGCCCGCACCGTAGACCCTATCGCGTTCAACCCAGCTAGCCGGCGTCTTGCATCGCCTTCTGCACAAACTGCTCAAGGGAAGGCGCAGGCAAGGCTCCACTTACACGGGTGAGTTCTTTACCTTTTGAATAGGCGGCTAAGGTCGGGATAGACCGAATGCTCAACCGCTGCGACAGCGCCTGATTGTCTTCGGTATTGACCTTAACGTACAGCGCTTCGTTGGTGTGCTTGAGCGCGCTGGCCTGAAAGGTTGGGGCAAACATCTTGCACGGCCCACACCACGAGGCCCAAAAGTCGACGACCACAGGCAGCGGCGACTGTGCAGTTAACTCGCCAAACAACTGCTCATCGACCTCAAGCGGGGCTGACAACAAATCCTTTTTGCACGCACCGCATATCGGCTGACTCGCCAAACGCTCAATCGCGAGTTGATTGGTCTTGTGGCAGTGTGGGCAAGGGATTTTCATGATGAGGATCACAAGGATAAGCAGTGAATTGAGTATAAAGCGCAACCTTCACTTTTAGTGCACGGACGAACGGCTCAGTAGGTATTTGGTGTCAAAACCTCAAACTTCAAGCCCATGTTTGCGAAAGATCAAGTCAAGGCGGTAGCAGCTTCGTACTGTTAAGGGCCAGACCGATCCACCAAATACCTTTGAAGGCCAAGGTCTTCTAGTTTTGCTGATTGCGTGGTCTGAAGATCACGCATGAGTTGTGCGATGAAGGTAGCGTTTAAGTGATGCGAATCACTGATAAAAGGCACACCTTGCGCCTGGGTTGGGCAGCCCGTTTTATCTTCGTGGCACGTTAAGCCGATCAGATCGACGTAAGCGAACTTAAGGTCGTGCGGATAAAACGGCAAGCTTTCTTTGCGGGTTTGTTTTTTTGGATATTCGGCAAGCTCCAGACACACCTCAGCCCGGCGACCCGTTCGATACATCAGTTTTTCACAACTCGAATACTTTTCAGAATCCAGTTGAAAGTAATTACCAAACACAAAAAAATCGAAATGACTATTTTTTTTCTTAAGCTCTCGGATCACATTGAACCTGAATTGATTAACGTCATACTCAAAGGGCCGATAGCTCACTAACAGCACCGCTGCGAGTCTACGGATCACACTAGGGTCGTTCATCCACGATTCAAAAGGTTTGCAGTAGCGTTCAAACTTCGGTTCGCTCGCGCTAGCGATGAATTTTTCGGCCGCAACGCTCACCGTGCAACCAAGATACGAGACTGAGACAGTATCGTATTGCTTGATATCGATCACAGTACTAAGCCCCACAGACCAGTTAGGGTTGTAAGAGTCACCAATAATCAAGACCACGGGCTTAGTGGATTGACTAGGCTCGCCCCCAAGATAGTTGCGGTAGCTAGCGACCAGATTGGCTTCGATCTGATGTGCTTCAGAGGTGTACAACGCATCGGCTAACTGCACGTTTTTACGAGACGGAAAGCCTCTGTCATAAAACGTCCCCAGACCTACCCCTCCAAGCATGAGCATCAGCGCGACAAGAACAAAGACCTTTAGGCCGCCATGCTTGCCAAAACGAACCGGCCGCTCAAGCAACCGGTAGGTTAGCCAAGCTAGCGCAATCGAAAGAACGATCAACCCTAGGCGAGTCACGATGTTGGGCGGTGCCGCCTCAACAATCCAGGCAAAACTAAGAAGCGGCCAGTGCCACAGATATAGCGGATAACTAATCAGGCCAAACCACACCAATACTTTGTTAGACAATATCTTTGTATTGACCCACGCAAGAGGCCCAGCCGCCACAATACAGACGGTGCCCAACACTGGTATCAACGCCCACTTACCCGGAAACTGAAGGTCTCGGTTAATGCGGATCAGGCCATAGATCAACAGGATGAAGCCAATGCTAGAGAGCACATTCGCGACGCGTGTACGAAGATGCGCTTGATCAACGGCCGTACTGTTACGGGCGCCCAATTTGCCAAACCACCTTGCAAGGTCGGCTAAGCCCTCTTTTTTATACACCGCGCACCACGCCAGGCAGCTGCCAAGCAACAGCTCCCAAACACGTGTTTGCGGTGAGTAGAACGTGGCCACCGCATCACTTTTTATTCCGGTGAGGTTCAGATAAAACGAGAGAGCGGCCAAAAACACCGTCAACACAAAGAGTGAAACTCTTAACTTTGACGCCCCCCATAACAGCAACGGCCACACAATATAGAACTGCTCTTCAATACCGAGGCTCCACAAATGAAGCAGCGGCTTGGTATGGGCTGAATTATCAAAATAGCCAGCCTCACTCCAAAACACAAAATTTGAGATGAAGGCGGCGCCAGCCGCAATATGCTGACCCAATTGACCGTATTCGTCGGCTAACAACACAAACCACCCGAACACGTACGTGGCGACCAAGACGATCAATAAGGCGGGAAAGATTCGTTTGATGCGACGAGCATAGAAATCAAAAAAATTAAACGTACCGTGATTGAGCTGCTCAAAAATGATACGGCTGATAAGGTAGCCAGACAGTACAAAAAAGACGTCAACACCAATGAAGCCGCCGCTAAAAAGCTGCGGAAAACCATGAAACAGCACGACCGACAAGACTGCGATCGCGCGCAGGCCATAAATGTCTGGCCGATAGGTTGAGTGCGCGGGGTTTGAGGGCATGACGAAAAATAGGCTTCAGAGGGCGCGCTAGTGCATCGTTTACCCGCGCTGGGCAACCTGTACACCAAGCAGTGAAGACAGGGCAGTAAGTTGTGCTGGGTTGAAAGCCCCCACCAACGTCGGGTAACTTGAGCCATGCAGAATATGACGATACATCACGTGGTACGCCGCATCTTGATCATGCAAATTTCTGAC
>CAIZGG010000188.1 GCA_903932425.1 uncultured beta proteobacterium
CTGCTGTACAGCGCCATTCGCAAAGAAGCTTTACTTACCTCGCAAATTGAAGGCACTCAAGCCACTCTGACCGATCTCTTTGACGAAGAGGCTGGTTTTGAGGTCAGCAATACCGACGATGTCGAAGAGGTCACAAACTACCTCAGTGCCTTCAGGCTGGTTCAAGAACAGCTACGCGATCCCAATGGGCTACCGCTCAGTGTGCGCCTGTTGTGCGACGCACATCGCGTGCTGCTCAATGGGGTGCGAGGCACGGGCAAACAACCCGGAGAATTGCGTCGCTCTCAAAATTGGATCGGAGGGACTCGACCTGGTAACGCTGTGTTCGTCCCACCGCCCGCTGAGCATGTAGCAGAACTGCTTGCAGACATCGAGCGCTTCATTCATGGGGACTCAAGGGATCTGCCTCCACTGGTCAATGTTGCACTGATTCATGCTCAATTCGAAACGATCCATCCCTTTTTAGATGGCAACGGACGCATCGGCAGACTGCTCATCGCAGCACTTTTTGAACATTGGGGATTGCTAGCCGAGCCCCTGCTCTACCTGAGCGGCTACCTAAAAAAGCACCAAGCTGAGTATTACCGCAGACTATCCATCATTCGCACCGAAGGTGACTGGGAGTCTTGGGTATCGTTTTTTCTGGAAGGAGTGAGCGTTGCAGCGAGTGAGGCGGAAAAAAACATCATTGAAGTTGCAAGCTTAGTCACGGCTGATCGCAAACGCCTGCTTCAATCATCTAAAGCAGGGCCCTCAAGTTATCGACTGTTCGAAATGTTGCCCATGATGCCTCGATTCACAATCGAACAAGTGGGGCAGAAACTTGAAACAACATTCCCGACCGCGAACGCCGCGGTCAAGACACTTCAAGATCTAGGCATCGCGAGGGAAATGACTGGGCAAAAGCAGTACCGCACTTATAGCTACCAAGCATATATTGAGCTGTTGTCTCGCTGAGCATAAATTTTTTGGATTGCGCACAACGTTTTGATCAATGGCATCGCACCACCATTACCGCACATGCCAACCCTTCGGGGTTGGTATTTTTTTGCCTACAGGTTTGGGTTCATGCGGGTCTGGGGGGAGTGTTGCGGACTGTGGAGACGTCTCGACAAAGATTCCAATAGGGATCGAGCATCCTCAGGTCCCAGTCAACTCCCCCCGGCTCCACCATTACCGCATACACCATTATCCGCACCTCCGTAGTCTTTTTTTGCCTGCAAGTATTGACTGTATGCGTGTCTGCGAGGGTGTTGCAGATCGCAGAGACGAGTAATATGAAAGGCCATACAGGAAGGTCTGCGACATGTCTTTAAATAATTTAAAAGCCACCTCAGTTCATGCACCAGAAGCATTTATTTCTGCCCTTAAAGAGCTATTAAATGTCAGAGATCTTGCCGATCCGAGCGAGCAAATCGAGATAGCGGGTGCTGATCCGTTTTATAAGACACCTTTTAAAATCGGTGAGTCGGTTGCAGCAGCGCAAACCATGCTCGGAATCGCGGCCAATGATCTGTGGGAATTGCAACACGGTAAAAGACAACGCTTGTCCTTAGACGTTGGGCATGCAGCGGCTGCTTTACGAACCGTGGATTACACGCGCAAGCAAAATAAAGAGGGTCAATATGTTGGCGTTCCCTCATCAGACATGATGAAAAAAATGCTGACAACAACACAGCCATGGCCAACCAAGGATGGAAAATGGTTTCTGCCGCACCTTAATTTGCCTAGTTTGACGCCTAAGGTGCTAGGTGTTTTAAAGTGCGAGCATTCGGTTGAGGGCGTGTCTTCAAGCGTCAAACAGTGGGAGGGCGAGGCGCTCGAACAGGCGATCGCTGACGCAAACGCCTGCGGTGGTTTGATCCGAAAACCTGCTGAATGGCTAGCGCATCCTCAGGGGCGATACTTGAGTACGGTTCCTGTGATTGAGATTCGCAAGGTCAGGGATGGTGCGCCTAGGCCGATCGCGAGCGCGACACGGCCGCTAGATGGTGTGCGTGCACTAGATCTGACGCGGATTCTTGCAGGCCCGATTGCTGGGCGCACGCTGGCTGAACATGGCGCTGATGTCTTGATGGTGACCGCGCCTCACTTACCGCAGGTAGAGGAGCATGTACGCGATACCAGCCACGGCAAACGCAGCTGTTTTCTAGATTTTGAAATTTCAAAGCAGGCTGAAATCTTTCGTGATTTGGTGGCTACCGCTGATGTGGTGATCGACGGCTACCGCCCCGGCGCACTGACAAAAAAAGGTTTTGGACGCGAGCAACTGTTTGATCTGTGCCCCGGATTGGTTCATCTCTCTGTAAGTTGTTTTGGTAGCGGCGGTCCTTTTAAAGACCGAGCCGGCTGGGAGCAGATCGCGCAAGCCGTTACCGGCATTTGCCACACCCACGGGGAAGCGGTCGGGGCGGGTCAGCCTCAACTAGTGACTGCTCCGATGTGCGATTATTTAACAGGTTATATGGGGGCAATAGGTGTCATGCTTGCTCTTGCAAGACGGGCAAAAGAAGGTGGAAGCTACGAGGTGAACGTTTCGCTGTGTCAGTCAGCGATGTTTATCCAGCGCCAAGGTCTTCTGGATGAATTCGAGTCTGCCCCAGGCTCTCTAACAAGCGCCGAACTTGAAAAGCTCTATGTAAAAACGAACACATCAAATCATGGCCAGATGCTGACGCTAGGCCCAGTTTTGAAGATGTCAGAAACAACGCCGCGGTGGGCAAGCCCCACACCCAATTTTGGACTAGACGCGCCCGCTTGGCGATCTACTTAGTGCTGTAACAACGACTATAAAACGCCGTCTCAACGCTGCGCGCTCACGCGCCAGACAACGTTGCCAACGTCATCAGCAACGAGCAGTGCACCTTGTTGATCAAGCGCCACCCCAACAGGCCGGCCATACGCGTCACCTGCGGGGCTTAGAAAGCCGCTCAGCACATCGATCGGCAAGCCGTTAGGTTGACCAGCCGTAAACGGCACGTAAATCACTTTGTAACCGCTGCGTGGTTTTCGATTCCATGAGCCGTGCTGTCCAATGAACATGCCATTGCGCAAAGCGGCGGGCAGCGTCGTACCGACCGACGATACGAGGCCTAGTGGCGCAGTGTGTGAGCCCAAGGCGTAGTCTGGCACCAGGGCCTTTGCGACTAGTGTTGGGTTCTGCGGCGTGACCCGCACGTCGACATGCTGACCAAAATAACTGTAGGGCCAGCCATAGAAGCCGCCATCGCGCACCGCAGTCAAGTAGTCGGGCACCAGATCGTTGCCTAGGTCATCACGCTCGTTTACGACTGTCCACAGCGCGCCACTGTCGGGCTCCCAAGCGAGGCCATTCGGGTTACGCAGGCCCGAGGCAAATAAGCGGCGCGTTTTCGCTTGATGGTCAACCTCCCAAATAGCCGCACGCTGGTCTTCGGCGTCGATACCATTCTCTGCCACATTGCTGTTGGATCCAACGGTCACGTAAAGTAATCGACCGTCGGGACTGGCAATGAGGTTCTTGGTCCAGTGATGGTTGATCGGCCCGGCCGGCAGTTCTGTAACGAGTCGGCCTGGCACGTCGATGCGCGTATCGCCTTTGACGTACGGAAAACTCAGCACCGCGTCGGTATTAGCGACAAACAACTCGTTACCCACCAAGGCCATCCCAAACGGTGAATTCAACCCCTCGAGTAGAACCGTCCGAAAATCGGCTACACCATCGCCATCGGTGTCCCGCAGCAAGGTGATACGGTTGGCGCTCGGGGTTGCCGCCCCTGCCCGTTTCATCACCATGCCCGTCACCCAGCCCATCAACTGCGCCGTCAAGGTTTGGGGACGGACAACCTTAGCTGGGGCATTGCTCTCAGCGACTAGAACATCGCCGTTGGGCAGCACATAAAGCCAGCGCGGGTGATCCAAATCACGGGCAAAAGCAGTGATTTGTGTGCCCGCCATCCCCTGCGGCATCACCCCCGGCGGCCAACCCACCGCGGGCGCAATCAGGACAGTGGGAATCAAGGTGGCCTTGGGTTCTGGCAAAGTGGGATGCGGGCCCGTGCCCGCTGAAGTCGGCAGCGTGGAAAGCTCAGAGCAGGCCAGCAGCGAGACAACGCTCAGGCTAGAGAGTGCAAACCGGAGTATTCCGGTCAACTGCTGGGCGTTGCATCTCATGGCATGATTCCTAAGCGCACGAATGTGGTGTTCCGTCCCACCCAGTTTACGCGCGATGTTTGTCACCAAACCGACTTGTGCACACAAACGCGCCCACGCAATTGAAACTTAATGCTCGTTGAGCCACCGAGCATTAAGTTGGTTAAACTGGCGCCTTATCCAAACTGTTACACAACAGGTCTGTTATCACCAAGCGCTGTACTTTTTGCGCCGAGTTCTTGCCCTGCGGCAATAACGACAATTGTGCTTACATGCCAAAAGCTCATCATGACAAATTCACTCAAAATCTCGCGCCGTAATCTACTGGGCGCTACCGTTGGCCTGATGGCTGCCGCTGGACTCAATCCAAAGTCCGCCCAGGCACAAGCAGCTGCCTCTGTGACTGCGCCTGCCGCTGCGCCAGCTACGCCCGCGGCCAAGCCACTTCCAGGCTATGTCAGCTGGAAACACGCTGACAGCATGATCGTACACACCCCGACCACGATTGAAACCAAGCGTTCTGCCATAGGCTCAAGCATCATCACACCGAACGATCGCCTGTTCATCCGTAATAATCTGCCTGCACCCTCAGCGGCAGATATTGGTGATGTCAATGCTTGGCAAGTCAACATCGAAGGTGTTGGAAAACCACAAACTCTTTCGATCGCCGATCTCAAGCAAATGGGGTACGAAACGATGGCGACCGTGTTGCAATGTTCAGGCAATGGTCGCGGCTTGTTTGCCGGAAAACCGAGTGGTACGAAATGGCAAACGGGCGCAGCCGGCTGTGTGATGTGGGCAGGTGTACCTGTTCGCGCTGTCATTCAAGCGCTGGGAGGCGTCGCGACTGGCATGGTCTATATGACGAGTACCGGCGGAGAAAAACTTCCCGAGGGCATCGATCCAAATGCTGTCATTGTCGAACGCTCGGTCCCACTCGCCGCCATGCAAGACGCCATGCTCGCCTGGGAAATGAATGGCGAGCCGATGCCTTTAGCGCACGGTGGCCCTTTACGCTTGATTGTGCCTGGCTACAGTGGTGTCAATAATATTAAATACATCAAGCGTTTGGCTTTCACAAAAGAGCAAACGCAAGCCGCGATTCAAAAAACTGGGTACCGCTTATCACCCGTCGGTGAAAAAGGCGACCCAAGCCAGCCCGCGGTTTGGGCAATGGATGCTAAATCCTGGGTAACGTCACCCGCCCCTGACAACGGTCCTGTCAAGGCGGGTGCCTTACAAATCATGGGCGTTGCCATGGGTGGCTCTGACGACATTGCTAAGGTCGATGTATCGCTTGATGGCGGTAAAACATGGCAGGCTGCGCGCTTAGTGGGCCCGGATTTGGGCAAGTACGCTTGGCGCCAATTTGTTTTGGCCACAAACCTGAAAGCCGGTCAGTACGATGTTTCATGCCGTGCCACGACGAAAGCAGGCGTTGAGCAGGTTGCGCAATCAACTGAGAACACCGGCGGCTACTTAAATAGCGGCTGGGTTGCACACACGATAAAAATTGACGTCGCTTAAACATCCTTTGCATACTCCTCCCCCTGCGCAGGGGGGATCATCGCGCACCAGGCAAACCCGAGTCGAGTGACACGACGACAACACATTGATCAGAGCTTTTTTAGTCAAATGCAAAAAAAAATATTTAATCTTTTTGTCAGAATCATCGGCGCGGTTGCGCTTGTCTCTGCTGCAGCATTCACCTCGGTTGCTTCTGCAAACGATGACGCAGGTAAGCTCTTATTTTTAAAAGGTGCTACGCCAGCCTGTGCGATATGTCATACCCTTGAGGCCGCTGGGGCGATGGGTGCGGTAGGACCGTCCATGAACGAACTCCAGCCCGACGCGGCACGTGTCGTAAACGCCCTTAAAAACGGCATTGGTCAAATGCCTGCTTACACAAGCTTAACGCCCGAACAGGTAAAAATACTATCCGAATACGTCGCGAAAGCGAGTCGCCAATAGTTCAGCCAGTACGGCTAAATCGTCGCGCCAAATGGGAGCGTGCCAGATATAGGTGCAATCTCCGCTTTTTATGCGGAGATTATGAGGCTCATTGACAGCAAGCCTAAGGCGATGCCAAGCTACTTAGGCTGCACGCTGATCAAGCACCTCTTTGGCGACCCGCGAGGCTTCTAGCGCTGCGGGCCAACCGCAGTAACCAGACGAGTGAATCAGGATTTCTTGTAATTCAGCTTTGGTCCAGCCATTGTTGAGCGCGCCATTGATGTGCACAGCCAACTCAGTGGTTCTGCCAAGGGCAATCAAGATACTGACCGTGACCAGACTACGTGATTTGACATCAAGCCCTGGGCGTCCCCAAATAGCCCCCCACGCCATCCCCATAACAGCCTCTTGAAGTGGCTGAAGAAAGGTGTCCTCTTTTGCTTTTTGCAAGGAGCGATCAACGTGGGCATCACCAAGCGTTGCGCGACGCATGCGCTCGCCCAAGGCAAGAATTTCGGGGGTAATGGGCTCAAAAGGCTTTGAAGAGTTTGTCATTGTTGTACCTGTATCAATTAAATGTATGAAATTAAATTAAGCGCACGTGATTTTTAAACGCACATAATTCTTAAACGCACGTGATTATCGCGGAATATTGACCAAACCGCCGCCATCGACGGGCAGCTCAACGCCAGAGATGAATTGTGCCTCATCTGACGCTAAAAATAACGCGGCATTCGCGACATCCCAGCCTGAGCCCATACGGTTGCGTAACGGGACTCTTACATTGCGTTCAGCAACAACTTGCTCACGCGTCTTACCAAAAACAGTAGCGCGCGTATCGACTGCCATGGGTGTGTCCATCAACCCAGGAAGAATCGTATTGGCGCGAATGCCGTACTCGGCATTCTCGATTGCTAACTGTTTGGTGTATTCAATCAAGGCCGCCTTGGTTGCCTTATACGTCACCCAAGGGTAGCGCTGATAGGCCGAGATCGACGAAATAGTGATGATCACGCCAGACTGCTGCTCGCGCATGATCGGCAACACATGTTTACAGGCCATCACGCAACCCTTCAGATTGACGTTGGTGATCAGGTCGAAGGCCTCTTCAGTAATCTCGGTCGGGCTGGCGTCATGACCTGCGACACTGATGCCAACGTTGTAATGCAAGATATCGACTCGCCCCCACTTCTGTTTAGCAAAGGCTATCGCGGCTGCCAGATCACTTTCTTTGCAGACATCGGCTTCAAACGGGATCATTTCTAAAGCCGCATATTCTTCGGTCGCAATTTTGCAGGTCTCGGCCGCTGAAGAAAGACTTCGGTCAACTGCCAAAATACGTGCGCCCTCTTGCGCAAAACGCAACACCGTGGCGCGGCCATTACCTGTGGTCATGCCAGGGCTTTGGCCTGCGCCAATAATCACTGCTATTTTGTCTTTAAGTCTCATATGTTGTTGTCGCTAATTATTGTGGTCGTTAATTCTGTTGAAAGAAAAAGCCCGATCAAACTTTCGTCCGATCGGGCTTTATTTATAACGCTAATCTAAATAGCTGTTTCTAGCGACGGCTATCCTCAGCGAAAATATCCTTATCTTTGTTCTCTGGAACAAAGATCATACCGATCACAAGCGTCATCCCTGCGATCGCGATTGGATACCACAAGCCGTAGTAAGGGTCGCCCGTTTGCGCGATCATCGCAAACGACGTGGCAGGCAGCAAGCCGCCGAACCAGCCGTTACCAATGTGATACGGCAACGACATGCCGGTGTAGCGAATACGAGTTGGGAACAACTCGACGAGCGCCGCGGCAATCGGCCCATAGACCATGGTGACCAACACCACAAGGTATGTCAACAGCAGAATCAACGGAAACACCTGAGCATTAAAGATGTCGAAGAAGCCGCTCATCTTGATGATGCCCTTGGCAGCCTGTCCGGCAACTGGGTAGCCGGCAGCAACCAGAGCGTCGTTTACTGATTTCGTAAAGGCCGCAGGCACGGTCTTCATGTCATCGCCAGTCAGCTTGGCAGCCTCGTAACCGGCGATCTCAGTTGTACCGACCATCACTTTTGCCGGAATCGCACCAGGAGTGTTTTGCACCGAATAGTTCACTGAGCTACGAGCCAACAGCGCTTTGGTCACGTCGCATGAACTGGTGAACTTAGCAGTGCCAACTGGGTTGAACTGAAACGTGCAGTCCTTTTCGTCAGCAATCACTGTGACCTTTGTGTTTTGCTGCGCAGCATGCAACGCTGGGTTAGCCAACTGAGTGATCGACTTAAATACTGGGAAGTAAGTCACAATCGCAAGAAAGCAACCCGCCAAAATGATTTTCTTGCGGCCGATTCGATCTGACAGCGAACCAAAAATCACGAAGCCAGCCGTACCCAAAATCAACGACCAAGCGATCAGCACGTTGGCGGTGAACATATCCAAGCGCAAAATCGTTTGCAAGAAGAACAACACATAGAACTGGCCTGTGTACCAAACGACCGCTTGGCCGGCTGTCAAACCAAACAAGGCGATCAAGGCGAACTTACCGTTGCTCCAGGTACCAAAGGCTTCCGCAATCGGTGCTTTTGAGCTGGTTCCTTCTTCCTTCATCTTTTTGAAGGCAGGCGACTCTTCCATCTGCAAGCGAATCCACACCGACACCGCTAACAAGATGCTAGACAGCAAGAATGGAACACGCCATCCCCATTCAGCAAACTCTTTTTCACCCACCATGGTGCGCACAACAAGAATCACCATCAGCGAAAGCAACAGACCTAAGGTCGCGGTGGTTTGAATCCAGCTTGTGAAAAAACCAC
>CAIZGG010000189.1 GCA_903932425.1 uncultured beta proteobacterium
CTTGCCACGATTGTCTCCTCCACCCTCCTCCTTTGGTGGATTTAGGCCAAGACCGCAAGGTCTTGGCCTCTTTTTTTGTCAAACGCAAATGCAGACTGTCTTTTGTTGTATCCAAAGGCAGGCGTCCAGCAACAAAGTTTCGCCCTAGCCTTTAAACTCCTACTCATGCATTAAAAAATCACCTGCCGGCTCTAGCGTCTGCAGGTATTGCGGAGAACATTTTGCTCATTGATGACGTCAAACTTGCGGTGGTCGGATTAGGCTATGTGGGGCTACCCCTCGCTGTCGAGTTCGCCAAAAAAAGGTCAGTGCTCGGTTTTGATATCAATCCAGCACGCGTGCAGGCGCTGCAGCAGGGGCACGACCATACCCTTGAGGTCGATGACGCCGAGTTGGCCAGCGCCAAGGGCTTACGCTGTACCGCAGACCGGGCCGAGTTAAGCGCCGCAAATGTCTTTATCGTGACAGTGCCCACACCGATTGATGAATACAAGCGTCCTGATCTAACCCCCTTGATCAAGGCCAGCGAGACCATCGGTGCTGTCCTAAAAAAAGGCGACATCGTTATTTATGAGTCGACTGTTTATCCCGGCGCCACTGAAGAGGATTGTGTGCCTGTGCTTGAGCGGGTGTCGGGCTTAGTTTTCAACAAAGACTTCTTTGCGGGGTACAGCCCCGAGCGGATCAACCCTGGTGACAAAGAGCACCGTGTGAGTACGATTAAAAAAGTCACCTCGGGTTCGACGCCCGAGATCGCTGCGCTGGTTGATCAAATCTATCGCGAGATCATCGTCGCGGGCACCCACTGCGCACCCAGTATTCGCGTCGCTGAAGCCGCCAAGGTGATTGAAAACACGCAGCGTGATGTCAATATTGCCTTGATCAACGAACTGGCGTTGATTTTTAACAAACTTGGTATCGATACCGAAGCCGTGCTGAAGGCGGCCGGAACCAAATGGAATTTTCTGCCCTTTAGGCCAGGCTTAGTGGGCGGGCACTGCATTGGTGTTGATCCGTATTACCTGACGCACAAAGCGCAGTCGATTGGTTATCACCCCGAAATCATTTTGGCTGGACGGCGCTTAAATGATGGCATGGGCAGTTACGTGGTCTCTCAGTTAGTGAAGCTCATGACAAGGCGTCGTATTCACGTGCAAGGCGCGCGTGTGCTGGTGATGGGTTTGGCGTTCAAAGAAAACTGCCCTGACCTGCGCAATACACGTGTTGTGGATATCGTCAAAGAGCTTCATGAGTACAACGTCGAGGTCGACGTTTATGACCCCTGGGTCTCGGCGCAAGAGGCTCAGCACGAATACGATTTGACGCCGGTGCAGACCCTACAGGCGGGTCGTTACGATGCAATCATTGTTGCCGTGGCACATCGGCAATTTGTCGAGATGGGTGCGCAGGCAATTCGTGCGTTAGGTAAGGTCGAACACGTGTTGTATGACCTTAAATATATTTTGCCTGCTGATCAGTCAGATTTGCGTTTATGACCGAGGCACTTGAGGGCTACCCGCCGATGCGCTACCCACAAGTTCAGGCGCAATTGCGCGCCGCACCGCGACGTTGGCTTGTCACGGGGTGTGCAGGGTTCATTGGTTCGAATCTGATCGAGACTTTGCTCAAACTTGAGCAGCAGGTGGTCGGTCTGGATAATTTTGCGACAGGTTATCAGCACAACCTCGACGAAGTGCGGGCAAGCGTCGGCGCCCAACAGTGGCAAAATTTTCGGTTTATACAAGGCGATATTCGCGATTCAGCGACCTGTGCGCAGGCTGTTGCCGGGGTCGATTTTGTCTTGCATCAGGCTGCTCTTGGGTCGGTGCCGCGCTCGCTGGCCGACCCCGTCACCACAAATGATGTCAACATCTCTGGTTTTTTAAACATGCTCGTGGCCGCACGCGACGCGCGAGTGACGTCGTTTGTTTACGCAGCCTCTAGCTCAACCTATGGTGACCATCCCGCGCTGCCCAAGGTCGAGGATCAGATTGGTAAACCGTTATCCCCTTATGCGGTCACAAAATATGTAAACGAGTTGTACGCAGACGTTTTTGCGCGCGCCTACGATTTTAAAACGGTTGGCCTGCGTTACTTCAATGTGTTTGGTAAGCGACAAGACCCTGACGGCGCTTACGCTGCGGTGATCCCCAAGTGGATTGCAGCAATGCTTGCTGGCCAAGCCGTGTCAGTCAACGGCGATGGAGAAACGAGCCGCGATTTTTGCTTTGTTGACAATGCGGTACAGGCCAATATTTTGGCTGCGATGGCAGGGACTGAAGGAACAAATCAGGTCTACAACGTTGCAGTCAATGCACGAACCAGTTTGAATGCCTTGTTTGCTAACCTTGTGTCAACGCTTGCTCAAAACGGGATCTCGTACCCCTTGGCGCCCAGTTACCGAGACTTTAGAGCGGGGGACGTACGACACTCGCAAGCAGATATCTCTAAGGCGCAGCGTTTGCTGGGCTACCAGCCAACCCACACGATCTTCCAAGGCCTGCAAGTTGCAATGCCTTGGTACCTGCAGTTTTGCGCTAAGTCGCGCGCGACTTAGGCTCCGGGAGGTTGACCGCGAGCAACGCGCTCTGCACGGCGGCGCTCGTAGGCGTGATCGCTTTCTGCGCTGGTGGCAAGGCGACGAATCCAGTGAGCGGTTGATGGATCAAAGGCGCTAACGGCTGCTTCGCTGTCTTCCGCATCCAAACTCTTTTCGATGTCCACCGCAAGCTTCTTGCCGAACTCAACACCCCATTGGTCAAACGGATTAATGCCCCACAACACGCCTTCGGTGAAGACTTTGTGCTCGTAAAGCGCCAAGAGCGACCCGAGCTGCTTGGCGTCGAGCTGTGGCAGCACGATTAAGGTTGAAGGGCGCCCGCCCGGGTGAATCCGGTGCTGAGCCAGCTGCGCAGCGAGCACGGGATCTTTTTCAGTTTTGCTCACTGTTTCCAGCGCTTGTTCAAAAGACTTGCCTTCACGCAGTGCTGCTCGTTGGGCTAAGCAGTTAGCGATGAGCAGGCGGTGATGACGCGTGTGCTGATGATCGGGCTTGGCACATAAAACAAAATCAACTGGAGCTCCTTTGCCATCTTGGTGCAACCATTGAAAAAATGTGTGTTGACTGTCGGTTCCAGGCATGCCCCAAACGGCAGGGCTACTTGGTACGTCGAGGGTGCTGCCGTCGAGCTGGGTCGACTTGCCCAGAGATTCCATTTCGAGCTGCTGCAGCCACGGCACGAGTTGTCGCAGGCGGGCATCATAGGGGCACAAGGCAAACGACGCGTAGCCGAGCACGCTGCAGTTGGCAACGGCACTTAGCGCCATTTGCACGGGTGCATTGCGCGCGATTGGCGCATTTAGAAAATGATCGTCCATTTCGGCCGCGCCGCGACGCATATCGTTTAAGGCGTTCAGGCCAAGCCCGAGCGCAATCGGCAGGCCAATTGAAGACCAAAGTGAATAGCGGCCACCGACCCAATCCCAAAATTTAAAAATACGGTCGTCATGGATGCCATAGGCGCGCGCGGCCTCTGGGTTGGCCGTCACAGCAACAAAATGGTCAAGCGGGTTGGTCACGCCGTTGAGTTCAAACCATTCGATGGCACGCGCTGCGTTGGCCAAAGACTCAGTTGTGGTGAATGATTTTGAAGAAATAATGACGAGGGTATCGAGCGGGTCAAGACCATCGAGCGCACTGGTGATGGCGTGCGCATCAACGTTTGAGGCAAAGCGAATGGTGCGCCGGCCCGCAACGCCAGCCAGTGCCTCAACGGCAAGCCTTGGACCCCAGTCGCTGCCGCCGATGCCAAGATGCACCACGTTGCGGTATAGGTTTTGTGCATTGACCAGATCAACAAAATTGGCTAAGCGTGCCTGTTCAGTTTTGACGGCCTCGGCCACGCCCGCAGGTGGATGTTCAGAACGAAGAGCGGTGTGCCAGGCCGCACGTTTTTCAGTCCAGTTGATCGCGTCGCCTGCAAAGAGCCCTTTGCGTGCGGCCTCGAAGCCCTGTTGGCTGAGCAACGCGGCCGACGCTTGCTCAAACGCAGCAGAGTAGCGCTGGGTACTCAGATCCACTTCAAGATCGACGGCTGGCAGAATGCGCAAGCTGTCAGCCGTAAGGGGGCTGGTGTGTACGGCTGAAGAAAAAGCAAGCCAGGCTGGGCTTCTAGACAACGTGCTCATAAGTTAGGTCGAATCGTAGGTGAGAGAAATTAAAAGGGGGAGTGAGACGTTTTTAAAAGGGAAGCGAGACGTTTGGTGCGAGTGTCAGTAACTGCTTGCGAAAGGCGTCTTGAATGCGCGAAAGAGCTTCAGGCGTGTCGCCCTCAAAACGCAACACTACGACTGGGGTAGTGTTTGAGGCGCGAGCCAAACCAAAGCCATCTGGGTAGTCGGCGCGCAGGCCATCAATTTTGAGGACTTCGGTCGCGCCGTCAAACGCGCCTTCGGTTTGCAAGCGCTTAATTAAGGCGTGCGGCTCGCCCTCGGCCATTTCAAGCTTGAGTTCGGGGGTTGATACGCCTTGTGGAAGCGCTTCGAGCACGGCAGAGGGGTTAGCCGAGCGCGATAAGATTTCAAGCAGGCGGCAGCCCGTGTATAGCCCATCGTCAAAGCCGAACCAGCGCTCTTTGAAGAAGACGTGTCCGCTCATTTCGCCAGCTAGCGGTGCGCCGGTTTCGGCAAGTTTGGCTTTGATTAGAGAATGGCCGGTTTGCCACATCAGAGGCACACCACCGGCCTGACGAATGGCAACGGCAACGTGGCGGCTGCATTTGACGTCATAGATGATGGTTTCACCGGGGCAGCGAGTTAGCACATCGCGTGCATAGAGAATCAGTTGACGATCAGGCCAAATGATTTCGCCCGACTTTGTGACAACGCCTAAGCGATCGCCATCGCCGTCGAAGGCCAGACCGATTTCGCAGTCGGTCGTTTGCACGCACCGAATCAGGTCTTCAAGGTTGTGCGGGTCAGCGGGATCGGGATGATGGTTAGGAAAGGTGCCATCCACTTCGCAAAATAATTCAGTGACTTCGCAGCCAAGTGCGCGAAACAATTGTGGTGCAACAGCACCCGCCACGCCATTGCCGCAGTCGATCGCGATTTTCATGGGGCGGCTCAGCTTGATATCGCCTAGCACGCGCGCCAAATATGGCGTCAGAATGTCAACGCTCGTGCCCGTGCCTGGCGTGCTGGCGCGCGCCGGGCCTGCCGAAACTTCGTCGCGTAGTGCCAAAATGGCGTCACCGTGTAGAGTGCCGCCGCCCATCATCATTTTGAAGCCGTTGTAATCGGGTGGATTATGGCTGCCAGTGACGGCAACGCCTGACCCTGTTTTTAGCGTGTAAGCGGCAAAATACACTAAGGGGGTTGGAACCTCACCCACGTCAATCGTGTTGATGCCCCCGTCGCGCATCCCTTGTTGCAGGGCCGCAGCCAACGACGGACTGCTGATGCGACCGTCGCGCCCGACAACCATGGTTGTGACGCCCGCCGCCTTGGCACGGGCCGCTAAACCGCGACCAAGATCTTTTGCAAACTCTGGGTTTAAGGCTGAGGGAACAATGCCCCGAATGTCATAGGCTTTAAAGGAAGAATTAGGAAACGAGTAGGTGGCTGGCAAGACAGTGAACTCCGAGGCTTTTAAGAGGTAAATATTTACTAAATAAAACTACGTGTCTCATTATCACCGATCCGCGCTGCCAATGCCCGCTAACTCCCTTACAATTTGCTGCGATTGCCGCAGGTTTTTTTTAATTTGCTCAAAACAGTCGGGCGTTGCACAAAATGTCACTTTTTGGGTGAATTGGTGTAGCAGCCGACGCCACAACCGATCCAGAGAACTCAATGAACCTCTTGCCAGAACTCGAAAAATTACTAGGTGCCGCCCAAGTGCTCACCGGTGAGGCTGCCGCTCCCTTTTTGGTTGATTGGCGAGGCCGCTACCGGGGTCAGGCGTTGGCGGTGGTCAGGCCAGGGTCAACTGAAGAGGTCGCTGCGGTTGTGCGCCTGTGTGCCAAGCACCAGGTGCCAATCGTGCCGTCGGGTGGCAACACGAGTATGTGTGGGGGCGCAACCCCTGACGAAACTGGCCGAGCCGTGGTGCTGTCGTTAGCACGCTTAAACCGCGTGCGCTCGGTCGACACCGACAATGACACCATGACGGTTGAAGCGGGCTGTATTTTGCAGGCGGTGCAAACCGCTGCACGCGAGGCTGGGCGCTTGTTTCCATTGAGTTTGGCTGCTGAAGGAAGCTGTACGATCGGCGGCAATTTGTCGACTAACGCGGGTGGCACGCAGGTTTTGCGCTATGGCAACACACGCGAACTGGCACTTGGTTTAGAAGTTGTGACGGCCGAGGGTGAAATTTGGCATGGCCTGCGTGGTTTGCGTAAAGACAACACAGGCTACGACTTGCGGGATCTGTTTATTGGTAGCGAAGGTACCTTGGGCATTATTACGGCCGCGACGCTCAAACTGTATCCGTTACCGGTTGCACAATGTACGGCCATGTTGGCGCTGAACTCTCTTGAAGATGCCACGGCCGTGTTGTCTCGCGCACGGGCGGGCTTTGGAGCCTCGTTGACAGGGTTTGAAGTGATGATGGGGGTTGTGTTGCAGTCTGTGGTCAAACTGTTTCCTCAACAGCGCCTGCCCTTCGAAGGGCCTTCAGCCCAGGCTCCTTGGTACGCTTTGCTTGAACTGTCCGACAGCGAGAGCGTCGAGCACGCGCAAAGTCGGTTTGAGACGGTACTCGGGGCGGCAATTGAAGATGGTCTTGTGACCGATGCTGCGATTGCTGAAACGATTGCTCAAAGCCGTGCGATGTGGCATTTGCGTGAAAGTATCC
This sequence comes from uncultured beta proteobacterium, assembly GCA_903932425.1. GTDB lineage: Bacteria > Pseudomonadota > Gammaproteobacteria > Burkholderiales > Burkholderiaceae_B > Zwartia. The sequence goes on from CAIZGG010000189.1 coordinate 6,857, forward strand.
CCTTAGCTGAGGCCGGTTTGGGTAAAAGTATCAAGCATGATGTGTCGATTCCGATCTCGCTGATTAGTACTTTTGTGAAGACCACAAACGCGGCTTTGCAGGTGAAGTTTCCGGGCATTCAGCACATTGTGTTTGGTCATTTGGGTGATGGTAATTTGCATTACAACGTTGCCCGTGCGCCTGAGCAAACTGAAGAGCAATTGTTGGCGCAGCAATACGATGTGTATCAGTTGGTGCACGATAGTGTGCATGCACATGGTGGCTCGATCAGCGCCGAGCATGGGGTTGGACAGCTTAAGCGCGACGAACTGACGCGTTATAAGAGTTCGCTTGAATTGACGCTGATGAAGCAGATTAAAAAAGCGCTTGATCCTCAGGGGATTATGAATCCTGGGAAGGTGTTGCAGGCTTAGCGTTTAGGGCTTCTTCATTCGCCCGCCCTTTGCTGGCGCCCGATCCGGTGATTTTTTGCTGAGCAAAAAATACGCGGCATCGGGTCCTGCAAAGAGCTTGCGGGTTGGAGTTGATTTGAAATTGTTATTCGCCCGCCTTTTGCCGGCGCCCGATCCGGTGATTTTTTGCTGAGCAAAAAATACGCGGCATCGGGTCCTGCAAAGGGCTTGAGGGTTGGGATTGCCTCGGTGGGGGGCTTTGGTCGGTTATACCGCTGGCAGGATTTTGCCCGTTGCTTGGCCGAAGCTGAGTCTGGGGTAGCCAGGCTTGACGCATTCGGCTTGTAGGGTGATTTCGTCACCGTCTTCTAAGAATTTGCGTTCTTGTCCCCACGGTAGTTTGACGGATTTGGTGGCGCCGAAGCTGAGTTCATTGAACGACAGGGCTTGCTCTGGCTCGGGGCCTGACATGGTGCCGGTGCCGATCAAATCGCCAGGCTGCAAATTGCAGCCGTTGACGGTGTGATGGGTGATTAACTGGGACAGGGTCCAGTAGGCGTGGCACAGGTTGCTGTGGGCCAGCAACGCGGGCGCTTGTTTCGCCGCGCGTGATTCATCAGTTGAAATCAGGGCTTTGAGGCCGATGTCGTAGACGCCAGCTTGCTTCACCGTTTCGTTCATGAGGTACGGTAGGGGTTGTGGGTCAGAGGCGGGCCGGTTAAAGGGCTGGCGAAAGGGTTCGAGCGCCTCGCGTGTCACGATCCACGGCGAGATGGTGGTGGCAAAGCTTTTGGCTAAAAAGGGGCCTAATGGCTGAACTTCCCAAGCTTGGATGTCGCGGGCTGACCAGTCATTGAGAATACAGACACCAAAAATATGTTCGTCAGCTTCATCGATTGTGATGCGTTTGCCCTGGGCGTTGCCAGGCCCGACAAACATCGCCATTTCAAGTTCAAAATCCAATCGTTGGCTTGGGCCAAAGCCTGGCGCTTGCCCTGCTTGGGGTGGGCGCGATTGGCCGACGGGGCGCACAACGTTGTGGCCTGATATGACAACACTTGAAGCGCGGCCGTGATAACCGATGGGCAGCCATTTGAAGTTGGGTAGCAAGGGCGCATCGGGACGCGAAATCCGGCCACCGGCCGTTGCGTGATGAATCGAGATATAAAAATCGGTGTAGTCGCGAATTTGTGCGGGTAGGCTGTATTCGGCCTGGGCTTGGTGCACGAGCAGAGGCTCGATTGTTGCTTGCAGGGCACTGCCTTTGCGTAAAGCGCGCGATAGCGCTAAGCGTAGTGCCGCCCAGTGGGGGTTGCCAAGCGCCATCAACGCGTTCAGGGTCGACCCGGTACAGGTGTTAAGAGCCTCGGCCGCGAGGCCTGAAAAAGGCTTGGCAGCTGCCAGTTTGGCTAAGTCGATGATCTGATCACCAAGCGCCACGCCCGGCCTGAAGGCCTCGGTGCTGCCGGTTCGGCGAAACACCGCAAACGGCAGATGTTGTACCGGAAAGCCGATGGCTGAGTCGTTAGCACTGGCCAGCCAGCTTGTCAGTGCGGGGTCGTGAGTTTCGTTCAAATTTGTCATTGCAGGGGTCGCTATAAAGAAGAAAGATTGAATGGTTGAAATAACGTTAGATTTTTGGTTAAAGGGCTAAATTCGGTGTGATGGCTATTGCGTTGAGCGGGGGCTAAATTCGGGGTGATGACTATTTGTCGGTGCGAGGGCTAAATTTTTTGGCAAGTCGGGCAAAAGTACGTGGCGCGCTGGCCCTGCACGATGCGCTTGATCGCAGTCTGACAGACGCGACAGGGCTCGCCGGCGCGCTCGTACACGGCAGCGTGCAGCGTGAAGTAAGCGCCAGCCTCGCCGGTTGCGTTTACATAGTCTCGCAGCGTGCTGCCGCCCGACTCAAGTGCATCGCTGAGCGTGCTGCGAATCGCCTCGACCAAGCGACTGCAACGGGCAAGCGACACCCGTGCCGCTTGCGTTTTGGGATGGATGCGCGCTCTAAACAAGCTTTCAGAGGCGTAAATATTGCCAGCCCCAACCACCACATCGCCAGCCAGGAGAGCTTGCTTGATCGACATCTGTCGCCCGGTGAGACCGCGCTTCAGGTGGGCTGCGTCAAAGTCGGGATCAAAGGGTTCAATCCCCAGTTTGCTAAGCAGTGGGTGCTGCTCGACTGAGCCGTCACTTTTGGGGTGCCATAGCACTGCGCCAAAGCGTCGTGGGTCGTGCAGGCGCAGCGTCGCATGTTCAAATTCCCACTCGACGTGGTCGTGTTTGCGCAAGAGCTCGCCCCGCATCACGCTGCGCAGTGAGCCAGACATCCCTAGGTGTACTAGCTGTGTGCCCTGATCAAATTCGAGCAAAAGGTATTTGCCACGGCGTTTGCAGGCGCGCACAACCTGACCCTGCAGGCGCGGCGCCATATCGGCCGGTATCGGCCAGCGCATGCGGGTCTCGTGCACGATCAGCCGCTTTAAGCGATGACCTGTTGCAACCGCGTCAATTCCGCGGCGAGTTGTTTCAACTTCGGGTAATTCTGGCATCGGTGAGTGCTAACATCTAGTGAAGAAGTCGGATGATTGTGCCATCAACTAGGCGGGTCGCGTGAAGTCGTTGTCTAAATGCTGTTCGAAAAAATTTACTCGTGCCCTGGCATTAGGCCTTTTGGGGGCACTTTGGGCTTGTGCGGGATACTCGCAAAGCGGCCCAAACAAGGGGGTGTCGCAGACCACGCCTCTTGAAATCAAGCCTCGCTCCTCTGAGCCCGAAGAAATCCGGCTAAGAGCTGGGCAACTGCCCGAAGTCACACTGACTTCAAGCATTGTTTTCAGAGTGCTGGCTGCCGAGATCTCGGCGCAGCGTTCGGCGTTTCTTCCGGCCGGTAAAACCATGCTGGATCTTGCCAAAGAAGTGGGCGATGTGCGTTTGGCGCGCCGCGCACTTGAGTTTTATTTGGCGGGTGGCAATTTAGCCGGTGCACTCGAGTCCTCGCGTCTGTGGTTGAAATTTGAGCCCGACGATGTAGAGGCGCTATCGACTGAGATGACTCTTTCTGCTGCGTCGGGGCAGACAAGCGGTTTGACCACGGCGTTGCGCAAAAAAATTGATGAGGCCACAGATAA
>CAIZGG010000190.1 GCA_903932425.1 uncultured beta proteobacterium
AACATACTGACCTGATCTTCTTGATTGATTTGACGCATAATCTCGAAGATCTCTTTGACGATCAACGGTGCCAAACCAAACGACGGCTCGTCTAACAACAACAGACGCGGCCGCAACATCAAGGCACGACTAATCGCAAGCATCTGTTGCTCGCCACCCGATAAAGTGCCTGCCTGTTGGCGATAGCGCTCTTTGAGGCGTGGAAACCGTGTGTACATTCGCTCAATGTCGGCCTCAACTTCAGCACGATCTTTACGCGTATAAGCGCCAAGCTTGAGATTTTCTTCAACGGTCAGTGCGGTGAACGTACCTCGTCCATCCGGGACGTGCGCGATCCCCGCTCTGACAATATCCTCAGTTGCTTTGCCATCAATGCGCTTGTCTAAGAAGGTCATTGAACCCGTGGTTTGAACCGTTTGGCATACCGCGCGTAACGTCGTTGTTTTACCCGCACCATTTGCACCCAAAATCGTCGTGATACCACCGACGTGCAATTCAAAATTCAAATCAAACAGCACTTGGTTGGGGCCGTACCAAGCACTCAGATTGGCAACATCAAGCAGCTTCATTAGTTACCATCTCCTAAGTACGCGCGAATCACTTCAGGATTACGCTGAATTTCATCGGGTGTACCTTCTGCGATTTTTTTGCCAAAGTTAAGAACCACAATCCAGTCAGAAACTTCCATCACTAAATTCATGTGATGTTCCACCAACAGAACCGTAATCCCCATATCATCGCGAACCGTGCGAATAAAACTTGAAAGATCGCTCAGTTCGCTATGGTTCAAACCAGCCGCCGGTTCATCCAGCAACAACATCTTTGGCTTTGAAGCGAGCGCGCGTGCAAATTCCACCCGCTTTTGAATGCCAAAAGACAAATCACCAACAGGCCGATCTGCATACTCTGCGAGCTTCAGATAGGTCAGCAAACTGTCGGCATCCGCCATCATTTGTTTTTCTTCAGCACGCGAAGCGGGGGTCTTCAACATGTTGCTGATAAAACCTGAGCTCGAGCGTGCGTGCGCGCCCACCATCACGTTCTGACGAACGGTAAGCGCCCGAAACATTGCCAGGTTCTGAAAAGTACGACCGATGCCAATTTTTGACATCGCGTGCACTGGCGTCTGTGTAATAGACTCGCCATCAAACAACAGATCACCCGACTGATACTGATAGAGACGGCTCAGGCAATTAAACAAGGTCGTTTTGCCGGCACCGTTTGGGCCGATCAATCCACAGACCTTATTGCGAGGGACCTCAAAACTGACAGAATCTAAAGCGACGATGCCACCAAACCGCACCGTAATATCTTTGACACTCAGCAATGCTGACGCTGACTGGTTCGACAAATCTGTTCTCCAAGACTAAATCGAAATATGGTCAGAGATTGTTCAGCCCTCATGCCTCACACAGCGACTTGTGTCGTGTTGCATGCGATGCCTAAAACCCCTTTTATGATTATTTATTCGTAGGTATGAAAGTACGTTGGAAATTGATATTGGTCAAACGGATTTACGCTTACGGGTTTTCTCTTAATCGTTTTCCCTGATGAAGCAATTCTGCTATCGTGATCGGATCATTATTCGCGAGAATGTAAGGCGGTCATCGTGCGCTATTTGAAAGTGTTTTCAACCTCAACTCTCTCACTCGCTCTTGCAGGCCTGATCGCGACCTGTTGTTTTCCGGTCACGAGTCATGGCCAGACGGCGCCCTACCCGTCTCGGCCTATCCGAGTAATCGTGCCCTATCCGCCGGCAGGTACAACCGATATTGTGGCCCGCCTACTGGCAGCGAAACTCACGATCGCCCTCAAGCAAACGGTGCAGGTTGAGAACAAGGCCGGTGCAGGTGGGGCGATTGGTTCTGACTTTGTGGCTAAGGCTGCGCCCGACGGTTACACACTTTTGTTAGGTGCAACAGGCCCCATCACGATCAGCCAGTCGCTAGCGCCAAAGCCCAATTACGATTCAATGCGAGACTTCGCACCCATCTCAATTGTTGCAACTGTACCAACCATGCTGGTCGTCAATCCAAAGCTTGCAGCGACCAGCGTTGCAGAGCTGATTGCCTTAGCAAAAGCAAACCCAGGCAAACTGAACTTTGCCTCAACGGGTTCGGGTGCGACACCCCACTTGTCAGGCGAGCTGTTCAAACTGATGGCGGGCGTTGATATCAAGCACGTTCCGTACAAAGGCAGTGCACCTGCAGTCACAGATTTAATTGGCGGACAAGTTGATTTAATGTTTGAACAAATCCCCGGGGCAATGCCGTTTGTGCAATCGGGCCAGCTGCGCGTTCTGGCGATGGGCAGTGCCCAGCGCGTAGGCGCCTATCCAAACATCCCGACAGTGGCCGAAGCTGGCTTGCCAGGTTTTGATATGGTGGCGTGGTTTGGGTTGCTCGCGCCGGCTCATACACCAAGCGAGATCATCAAGCGTCTAAACGCCGAAGTCACCCAGATTATGGCCACACAAGAAGTCAAAGACAAGCTTGTGAGTAGCGGCGCAGAGCCACAAGCGAGCACGACTGCAGAATTTTCAAACGTCATTGCAACAGAGATCCCCAAGTGGAGATCTTTGATTGAAAAACTCGGGCCGTTATAGAGAACTGCAAACGGTTTGAGACGCATGCGCCTCAAACCAGTTTTTAAATGCTGACGTGCAAATGACTCAGGCTGCTTTTTTTGCGCCCGAAGTCGACGTCGAGGCAGCGGTCGTAAGCGAGTGCAGCAACGCGTTCAAGGGGTGATGATCAAGCGTAAAGCACGTTTGCGCCAAAGCTGCCGCCGAAATGTTCAAATTACCAAAACTACAGCAGTCTGCGCCTTTAACAATCAGCTCTTCGTCTGTAAGCGGATGCTCTTTACTGCCGCGCAATTTTTCAACACGGCGTTTTAGCACCGTACCGTCTTTTAAATGAACAGTAAGTTCTGCCCAGCGAGGATACAAAGGCGGCGCACCTTCGGTGACGATAACCTTAGGCAAAAATGCTTGAATCGCAGCACGCTGAACGGCCGAATCTTCAAAAGTTTTGAGCACGACCTCGCCATCATGAAGCGCCGCGGTCACTGCGTACTGCATACTGAACTTACCCTCTAAACCTGTTTGCGGCCGGCTATGAATCAGCGGCACTGTAGCGCGATAATTGGTTTGAATATCAACGTGATCAAGCTGCTCGAACTTAAACGGCGTATCTTTAAGCATATCAAGCAAGCCGTCAATCGTGCGATGTGTGGCGTAACACAAGGGATATTTTTTAACTTCAATCCCACTGCGCTCGATTTCAAGCGGCACGCTACCTAGTTGATCAAGTTCTGCATGCAGGTCCATCTTATCGGCGTACAGCGTCGTGTAACCCTGGTCTCCATCCAAGGCCTTCGCTGAAGCGTCAAACCCTACCCGAGCGAGCATGACTGCACGCAACGCTACGGCATTAGCTTGCCCCGCTTGAAAGGGCTTAGACATCGTGCCAAAGTTTTGACGCGTGCCTGCGATCTGAGAAACCGTGATCCCCAAGGCGTTCACGATTTGAGCATGAGTGAGCTTTAACAAATGCGCACAGGCAACCGTTGCGCCAAACGTCGCAATCGAGGCCGTTGAGTGCCAGCCTTTCGCGTATTGTTCGTCCACGATCGCACGCGCCAAGCGTAAGGTCACCTCAAACCCGACAATGTAGGCATTGATGATGTCACGACCTTGCGCCTGCAGGGTCTCGCCCAGCGCAATCACGGCCGGCAAAATCGCTACCGTTGGATGACCACGTAACGGAGAGGATACGTCGTCAAAATCTAACGCATGACCCATCGTCCCGTTGACTAAAGCGGCCATCTCAAGCGAGAGCTTTTGACCCGTCGCCCAAACTGTCGCCATGTGCGGGCCAGTTTGACCCTGGGCGTACTGAAGGCTTAATTGCGAGGCGGGCTCTTGTACGCCCGCGACAGCACACACAACCGTATCAAACAGCGCGCGCGCTGCAATATGTCGGCTCGCAGGTGTAATTTTTGATGGATCAAAATTGACAACGAAAGAAGCAATTTTTTCACTGGCCGTTTGAGTCATATAAAAGTCTCTATAAAAAATTAAATTGTGTGTCAGCGAATTCAAACTCACCCAATCCGCATCCCTCGATCATTCAGCGTTGTGGCTGCAAGTTACTGAGCTGTAATACCAGCCTTTTTTGTGACGGCTGCAAACTTCGCCAATTCGCTCTTAACGAATGACTGAAATGTTTCAGGTGTTGCAGGAGCAACGGGTTCGGCACCTAGCTCGCGAATACGCGCCTGTACGTCTGGCAGGCCAAGCACAACGTTGAGCTCTTGATTTAGACGAGTCAAAACCTCGTTCGGTAACTTGGCGGGTGCAAACAGGCCAAACCACGCACTGATCTCGACCCCCGTTACCCCTGCTTGTTGCATGGTTGGAATATCGGGTGCTGCCGGAGTACGCACCGCACCGGTCATGGCCAGCGCCTTGAGTCGACCCGCCTGTGCTGCAGGAAGCGCCGAAGGGATATTGGCAAAAAACATACTGACCTGCCCGCCCTGAACATCAATCACCGCTGGGCCATCGCCCTTATACGGGACATGAGTGAGTTCAATGCCGGCCACACTTTTAAACAATTCGCCAGCAAGATGAGGTGATGATCCAGTACCTGAGGAAGCAAAGCTCAGCGTACCGGGCTTAGACTTTGCAAGAGCGACCAAGTCAGTCAAAGAATTGACCGCCAGGTTAGGCGCGACCACCAATAGCAGCGGAACGGTTGCAATCAAACCAACAGGCGTGAAATCGCTTTGGGCATCGTACGAAAGCTTGGCATAGATATTTGGGTTGATGCCATGCGTGGCTGAACTACCCATGATCATGGTGTAGCCATCGGGCGCAGACTTGGCCACATAGTCTGAGGCAATGATCCCATTCGCACCCGCCCGGTTTTCAACCACAACCGGTTTGCCGAGCCGTTCAGTTAGTTTTTGCGCCATCAAGCGCGAAAGCAGATCATTGGTACCTCCGGCAGAATACGCCGAGATAATCCGCAACTGCCGCTCGGGCACCCACTCTGTTGCCTGACAAAAGCCAGTCAGCACCAGCGCCATAGTCAAGCTTACGCCAAGTCGTTTGAGCGCTTGAACGCCATTTTGTAAAAACATGTAGTCTCGTCCCCGTGCCGCGCCAGCTTGAGTCAACAGCGCACGGGTCAATTAAGACGACTCGGGCTATATTGTTTCAAAAAACTTACGCGGCTTTTTAAATATAATTTTCTGTCAGTTTAGCGCAGTCGCAAGAAACCTATAGGTAATAAACATGTTTGCACGCCTCAGTCACCACAAGACTTTGTTATTTTTAGCGCTAATTGGCCCTCTGCTTCTTAGCCAGACCCAAGCACAGACCTATCCAAACCGCGATATCAGTTTTATTGTGCCCTATGGCCCCGGCGGCTCGACCGACCCGATTTCGCGCCAATTTGCGAGCCAACTCGAGCAAGCGCTCAAGGTCAACGTCAGCGTTGAAAACAAGCCAGGCGGCTCTGCCACAATCGGCACGGCAGCGGTCATCCGGGCTAAGCCTGATGGCTATACGCTCGGTCTGACCTCGAACAGCGTATTGTCATATCAACCGCTGGTGAACAAATCAATCGCCTGGAAAGGCCCCGAGGACTATCAGTCTATTGTCAAACTAGTTGACTTACCGGCAATCATTGCGGTGCGCGCCGACTCGCCGATCAAAACCTTTGAAGACTTCATGGAGGCCGCACGCAAAAACCCAGGCAAAGTGCGTACGGCAGTCTCTGGTTTTAGAACAACACCCGATTTGGCCATTCAAGAGTTAAACAAAATCGCGAAGGTCAAAATCGCAACCATACCTTTTACGGGTGGCGGTGGTGAAGCCCTTGTTGCACTGCTCGGTGGCCGCGTTGAAGCCAGCACGGGCTATGCACCCACCATGCTACCCCACGTGCAAGCTGGCAAAATTCGTGTCATCGCGGCCTTCACAAAAGAGAAATATTTTGCCTTTCCCGAAGCGACCTCTGTCGTACAAGCTGGCTACAACGTCACCTTGCCTGCTTCCTACGGGATTTTGGCGCCCAAGGGGCTACCAGCCGACATCAAAGACAAACTCGTCGCCACTTCAATAGCGATCGGTAACAGCCCAGAGTTTGCAAAGTTTGCTGAGCAACATGGCTTAGTACTCGATGTCAAAGACCCTAAAGGGATGGACGATGAAATGAACGAGTACACCAGAATTTTTAGGGAACTCATCATTTTTATGGATCAGAAGAACTAAAACTAAAACTAAAAGAGACTGCTATGCAAATTCGTAAACTGACCGGTCATATTGGTGCTGAGTTGTTAGGCGTTGATCTGAATAAAGACTTAACACCCACCCTGATCGCCGACATTCGCCAAGCATTGCTCGACAACCTCGTTATTTTCTTTCGCGAACAAAAGTTAAGCCCAGAACAACAGATTCATTTTGCTGAATGTTTTGGTGAGATCAGTCGCTCGCCAGTTTACCGAACGCTCGAAGCCTATCCAAAAATTATGCCTGTTGTCAAAGAAAGTACCGACAAAGACATCATCGGCGATACCTGGCACACCGATGAAACCTTCCAGGCCACCCCACCCCTTGGATCGCTCCTTTACGCTCGCGAGATACCACCCTTAGGTGGCGACACGCTCTTTGCAAACCTCTACATGGCCTATGACCGTCTGTCGGATGCATTAAAAGAGCAACTATCAGGAATGCGGGCCATTCATTCAAATGATTTTTTAAGCACTAACGCGCAGTTACGCAATGCCACGCGTTCAACGAAATTGCGTGAAGACATCGGAAAGATCAATACCTCGCACCCGGTTGTGCGCACGCACGAAGAAACCGGACGCAAGCTTTTATTTGTCAACCAACCCTTCACTTACTGCTTTGAAGGCATGACACGAGAAGAAAGCTTGCCTCTGTTGCAATATCTTTATCAGCAAAGCTCGAAGCCAGAGCTAACCTGCCGTTTTCGCTGGGGTCCCGGCTCGATGGCTTTTTGGGATAACAGATGCACGATGCACTATGCCATCAATGACTACCCAGGTCACCGTCGTGAGATGCATCGCATTACCGTACAAGGAAGTGTCCCGCAATGATCACTGCTGCCTCAACGACCAAAACGAGTTTACAAAAAAGGGGCTGGCGCCTCTGTTTTGCGCTAGCCTTGTCTTTGACATTGTCACCCTTTCAAGCGCAAGCACAAGCACAAGCAAACAGCACTCAGCCGCCGTTAACGTTTGTGGTCGGTTATGCGCCGGGTGGAACCACAGACATCATCGCGCGTATTGTTGCTAAAGAACTCACCCTGCAAACTGGGCAAACAGTCATCGTTGAAAACAAGGTTGGCGCAAATAGCAATATTGGTGCAGAGTATGTGGCCAATGGGCCGACCAATGGCACCCGTTTTTATATTGGCTCGACAGCAAACGCCATCAACAAAAGTCTGTACAAAAAGCTCAACTACGACATAGAAAAAGACTTGGCTGCCGTCGCGCTGCTAGGAACTGTTCCCAACATGCTTGTGATCAATCCTGCTTTACCGATCCAAACTGTGGCTGACTACATCGCCTATGCCCGTGCGAATCCCGGCAAGCTCACCTGCGCCTCTTCAGGGGCCGGCTCAGCCATCCATATGTCTTGTGAATTGTTCAAAATTCAAACAAACACGAATATTCTGCACGTCCCCTACAAGGGTAGCAGTCTGGCCTTAAACGATCTGTTAGGCGGGCAAGTCAACTCGATCTTTGACAATATGCCCTCAGTGTTGCAACAGGTTCGCGCCGGTAAACTGCGTGCGCTTGGCGTCACCACCGCCACACGCTCGTCGTTTGCGACTGACATTCCCACACTAGCCGAGTCTGGGCTGCCTGATTTTTCTGTACAGGCGTGGTTTGGTCTCTTTGCCCCCTCAGCCACCGAGCGCTCGCTACTGATTCGCGTGAACCAAAGTGTCACCAAAGCCTTGACGACTGACGCAACAAAAACAAGCTACGAACACGCGGGCATCGCTTTGCCGTCGGCTCCTAACACCGTTGACACATTCACAGCCTTTGTCGGTCAAGAAGTTCAAAAATGGTCCGCAGTCGTTCGGCAATCTGGCACGGAGACACAATGATGTTTGAGCCAATCTTTAAAAACACTGTCACACTCATCACTGGTGCAAGCCGTGGGATTGGACTGGCTTGCGCCCAACGCATCGCGCAACGGGGTGGGCATGTCATTGGCCTGGCCCGGCAGCCCTTCGATGGCGAGTTTCCCGGCGATTTTTACACTGCCGATTTAGCCGATGAAACAAGCACCGCTCAAGCTTTGGCGGTCATTACCCAAAAATTTTCTGTCGATCACCTGGTCAATAATGCTGGCAAAAGCACGACCAGCCTGCTTGAAGAAACGAACTCTCGCGAATTTAACGAAATTGTTCAGATCAACATGCGTGCGCCGATGCAGTGCTTACAGGCCTGTCTGCCCTCAATGACTAAAAAAGGCTTCGGTCGCGTGGTGAACATTAGCAGCCGGGCAAGCTTAGGAATGCTCAGACGTACGGCCTATGCAGGGGCTAAAAGTGGCGTCATCGGCATGACAAAAACCTGGGCGCTTGAGCTAGGCAACCGCGGCATTACAGTCAATGCGGTGGCACCAGGTCCAATAGAAACCGACATGTACAAAAAAAACAATCCCCTTTCACCTCAGCAAATGACCGATTTCCTGGCACGAATCCCTGTTCGACGACTCGGCAAACCTGAAGATGTCGCCAATGCCGTCACTTTTTTACTCTCGCCCGAGACGGGTTTCATGACAGGTCAAGTGCTTTACACCTGTGGCGGACTGACGGTTGGGGCGGCGGCAGGTTAAAATACTTGGCTATTCACGAAATCACCATTATCTGGACGTCTTCAAACTGTCGCAATTCATCGAAACCTCGCCTGCCCTTACGCAAACTTCTCAAGATCTGTCTCCCGAACAAGAGCATTTCAGCGAGCTAGTTAAACAAGCCGAACGCCTGACGCTTAAAATCAAAGGACTGCGCAGTTTGGTTGACCAGCACCGTACGGTGCATCAAACCACGCTCAAACCGCTGCAGCGCCGCCAAGAAACCCTTCGCAAGAGCATGGTGATCTGGCTTGATCAACGCTTGGAGAAAGGCGGACTGCCGACCAGACATCAAAAACTGATGCATCGGCTGATTTGCAAACTCGCACTTGATTTTGCCATGGCTGGTCATCAAGATATGCGCGCGCTGCACGATGCACACAGCGACGAATCGCTGGCCGATATCCAACAGGCACAGGCGCGTGAAGCCCAGGCGTATTTTGAACAAACCATGGGCCGCGAACTCGAAGAAGACGAGCCCTTTGAAACCGTTGACGACGTGTTGCACGCTAAGTTTGAGCAACTGCGCAAACAAGCCGAACAGCGCGAGCGTCAAAAAGAAAAACGTAAAAACCAAAAGACAAAATCAGCGAGTCAACTGCAAGCTGAGCAGTTGCTCGCCAATGCCCAAGGCGCGTTACGAACGATTTATCGCCAACTTGCCAGCGCAGTGCATCCTGATCGCGAAAATGATCCCGTTGAACGGGCCCGCAAGACACAACTCATGAGCGATGCAAATACCGCCTATAGTCGCGGCGATCTGCTGACCTTGCTGCATCTGCAACTTGAGGCCAAGCTGACTGAAACTCAAATCGCCAGCAATCTCGCACACGACAAAATCGTAGCGCTCACAAGCATCATTGCGCAGCGTACCCAGGCAATCCAGCGCGAATTGCGTGATGTTGAGCTTGATGCGATCAGCGAGTTTGGCATGTCGCCGGCTGCAACCGTGAACGAGGCGTCGTTAAGCCGTCACTTAGCGACGCTGCAGCGCCGCTTGCATTCAGAGATTACCGCTATCAAAAGCGATTTACTGACCGTGCGTGACGATGCTGGGCTTAAGCGCTGGCTAAAAGAACAAGACGATGCCTGAGAGACACAGCATCACTGACGATCCAGGGCGCGCTCAATTCGTTGTCGTGCAACAGTGGTACGAGGCACTTTAAAGTCGAACCAGCTGCGTACATCTTCATCCAGACCAATGCCGTGCATGAAGTTATAGATGGCCTTTCTAAGCCCGACACCTAAGGCAGCGTGATCGACCCCAGTCGGATCAGTAAACAAGACGTCGTTTTTTGCAAAACTCACGGCCGGCAAAGGTTTCAGGATCACGCCGTACTCTTCGGGATTGAGCCCAACCGGTGAGTGCACCGTGCACGTAAATCGATGAAAAAAACCACTTTGAATACAGCCATTCGCAAACAATTGTCGAACATATTCAAGTGCATCCACCGTGTCTTGCACCGTTTGCGTCGGAAACCCATACATTAAATACGCGTGTACCAAAATACCTGCATCGCTAAAAGCTCGTGTAACGCGGGCGACCTGATCAACCGAAACACCTTTTTTCATCAAGTTCAAAAGCCGATCAGACGCCACCTCAAGGCCACCCGACACGGCAATACAACCACTTTGTGCAAGCAGGTCACATAAATCGGACGTAAAGGTTTTTTCAAAGCGGATATTGCCCCACCATGAAATCCCTGTGTCGCGCTTCAGTAGTTCAGTCGCTAGCGCTTTGAGCGACTTGGGAGGCGCGGCTTCGTCAACAAAAATGAAAACCCGTTTGACGAGTTTCTTGAATAATCGACTCAATACGATCAACTAAGACGGTGGCCGAGGCGCTTTCGTAGCGCCCAATGTAATCCAGACTGACATCGCAAAAACTACATTTTTTCCAGTAGCAGCCATGCGCCACCGTGAGCTTGTTCCAGCGGCCATCGCTCCAGAGGCGATGCATAGGGTTGAGCATATCGAGTAATGACAGATAGCGCTCAAGCGGCAAGCCATCCCAAGTGGGTGTTCCAACCTCTTCAAAGGGCACGTCTGGCTCAACTAAATTGACATACCGAACCTGCTGCGACTCGGTATCGCGTAAAAACGTACGCACCAGTCGCTTGTTTGAACGCTGACCTTGAAGGTAGGCAAGTAACGACAGCAAGGGCCGCTCGCCCGAATCAAGCGTGACGTAATCAAAATAATCGAACACTCGCGGCTCGGTCAGTTCGCGCAACTCAGTATTCACAAAGCCGCCACCTAACAGGGTGACGATCTTCGGGTCGTGAGCCTTCACCGACTGGGCGATCCGAAAAGCGGCATAAACCGAGCCTGGGAACGGTACAGAGATTAAGACGACGGTTGGCTGATGCTCAGTCAAGGCCTCTAGAGTTAAGCGTGCGAGCGTGTCGTCAATCAGGTTACTAGGTGCTGCCAAGGCTTTAGCCAGCGGCTCAAAACTTGCCTGACTCGCTGCAAGCGACTCGGCATAGCGCACAAATTCAAACCGTGGATCAATCGCATCGCGCAGCACATCTGCAAGGTCATTCAAATACAGTGTCGCCAAATGCTTGGCTTTGTCGTTTAGCCCGAGCGCACCAAACGCCCAGGCCAACGGGTCACCCCCTTCATCATCGACATACACGTCGAGGCTTGCAAAGCGCGGGCCTTCAGGCAAATACTGCCGACTGGCAATTCGATGCGCCAAGGTTGAATCACGCCCCTGCAAGAAGGTAATCACGGGTTCGATCGTTGCAAAATATCGCGAGCGCTGAGCCACAAAGGCGTCAAGCGTTTGGGTGTATTGATCACGGGGCAACCGCTCAACAGCCTCTGCGATTTCAGCCAACCCTTGGCGCGATAGCAAGCGAAGCACGAGCGCCAGCGCCAAATCTTCTTGCACCGCCTCAAAACCACGCGAACGCAAAAAACCTGTCAGATACGCCGTCGAAGGATACGGCGTATTGAGCTGCGTCATTGGCGGAATCAGCGACAGCACACGAATAGGAAGAGCAGTCATAGCACCTAAATAGCTAAAAAAACATACGCAGCGACAGGTTCTTGCAAGAATAAGTCGCGCTAACGGGGATCGCAAAAGGTGCGCGCGCTTGGGCTCTTAACAAAATTAACCACGCTGATCACCGTAGCAGGCAGTATAGTCGGAGCAATGGTCACACATCAGGCGGCTCGCTGAATGCTCTCTACACTGAAGGCACTTCCCAGTACCGTTTGGCTGATTGGCTTGATCAGTCTGGTGAACGATTCGGCCAGTGAGATGATTTACCCACTCATGCCTCTGTACTTAACCTCAGTGCTGATGGCGGGCCCCAGAGCCTTAGGCATTATCGAAGGGATCGCCGAGGCGACCTCTAGCCTGTTTAAGCTGGCTTCGGGCGTCATTGTCGATCAAACTAAAAAGACCAAACCTTGGATCATTACCGGCTATTTTTTGGCTGGGCTGGGTCGACCTTTAATCGTTTTAGCAACTTCTTGGCTTTGGGTCGTGGCGATTCGCTTTACCGACCGTTTAGGTAAAGGCTTAAGAAGTTCGCCACGAGACGCGCTGCTGGCTGACCTGGTACCGGCTAATCGTCGTGGCCTCACCTTTGGCCTACATCGCTCAATGGATAACGCGGGTGGCGTCATCGGCCCCCTGCTCGCCGCACTACTGCTGGCGCTTGAAGTACCGCTAAAAAATATTTTTCTGTGGGCAATCATCCCTGCTGTGCTGACGGTCGTTCTTGCCCTATTTTTGAAAGAGCCTGCCAAACCTGTCAACACAAGCGACTATAAATTTAAGTGGTCGCTAGCTGGGCTTTCTCCGACCTTTCGTCGCTATTTAGTCGTTGTTGGCATTTTTGCCTTAGGCAACTCTTCAGACATGTTTTTATTGCTACGCGCTCGTGAGTTAGGCGTCTCGCAGGCGAATATCCCCCTGCTTTGGGCAGCCGTCTCGTTAGTCACCACGGTGTTTGGCACCCCACTCTCAGCCTTATCGGATACTTTTGGTCGTAAAAAATTCATTTTGATCGCCTGGCTGGCCTTTGCCGGCTTTTATTTTGCGATGGGATTGCCGGGCATTTCACTTTGGGGACTCTTTGCCCTATTTGGGGTGTATGGCCTGTTCAGAGCTGCGACCGAAGGCGTCGAAAAAGCACTCGTGGCCGACCTGGCACCGCTAGGCCTCACGGGGACAGCCTTCGGCTGGTTCAATCTTGTTGCTGGGATTATGTTGTTGCCCGCCTCATTAATCTTTGGCTGGCTCTATGAAGCAATAGGCTCTGGCTACGCCTTTATGTTTTCGGGCTCGTGTGCCCTGCTAGCCTTTTTGCTGATGGCGTTTTGGGTACATCCAAAAAGCGAGGTCTAAGGCCAAGAGGCCTGCAGCACACGCACTTAGCAGAATCGAGTCGAACGCTGACCGCGCAAGCGATCACGTCTTTTGCGCTAGACTCTAAAAAATCCAAAAAACGGCAAAAAAACATGACCGAAGCGACCAAACTTTCACAAACTGAAGTGGATCAACTGCTTGGCTTTGTCAGCGATGATGACCAGCCCATTCGCTATATGCAGCGCACCCGCGATTGGTATTTGGGCCTGGGCTACGGTAATCCGTACCGCTGGGCACACTTTGCGGATGCCCCCTTTACGCCGTTGCACAAACCGATCAAAGACACCTGCGTGACGATCATCACGACGGCAGCCCCCTATCAACCTGACAAAGGGAATCAAGGCCCAGGATCAACGTACAACTCTGCGGCCAAGGTTTTTACTGTGTATTCGGGTGCTACAGATGTTGATCATGACCTACGCGTGTCGCACGTTGCAGTCGACCGCAAGCACACCAGCATGCAAGACTCAAATACTTGGTTTGCCTTACCCATGCTACGAGAGCTTGCACGAGACCAGATCATAGGCAGTATCGCGCCCTACTTTTATGGTGCCCCAACCAACCGAAGTCAGCGCCACACCATCGAAGTTGATGCCCCTGAAGTATTAAAGCGGTGTCGCGCTGATGGTGTCGAAGCGGTGGTGTTGATCCCAAACTGCCCTGTCTGCCATCAAACACTCAGCCTGATTGCCCGTCACCTTGAGGCGAATGGTATCCCAACCGTATTGATGGGCTGTGCGAAGGATATTGTCGAACACTGCGGTGTGCCTAGATTTATGTTTAGCGATTTTCCCTTAGGCAACGCAGCGGGCAAACCGCATGATCCTGTGTCGCAGCGGCAAACTCTAGAGCTAGCCTTCAAGGTTTTAGAGTCTGCTGTTTCAGCGCGCACAACCGTGCAATCCCCGCAACGATGGAGCGCTTCGCACGAATGGAAACTCGATTACGCCAACATCGAGCGTGTCAGCCCTGCAGAGCTCACCAGGCTTAAACAAGAGTTTGATAAAGTCAAAGAGGTGGCGCAAGGCGTACGTGATAAAGAGTTGGCTGCCGCAAACAAACAGTCGGTTGTTAACAACCAAGCAGTTGACGTCGCTCAAACAAAATGATCACAGCTGATAAGCCGTTACCTGCGGCCTTCAGGGATTTGGCAAGCGATCACGAGGCGATAAAAAAAATCCTAAGCGGCTTAGGCTTGGCTCAAGAAGGTGAAAACATTACGGTCAAGGCGCTGACTGGTGGCGTGTCGTCTAATATCTTTCAGCTCACGACCAAAGACGCGCAGTATTGCCTCAAACAAGCACTGCCGCAGTTAAAGGTCGCTAAGCAGTGGCTCGCCCCTGTTGACCGAGTCTTTGCTGAAATTGACTGGCTGCAAACGGCTGCAACAATAGCGCCCGATGCTGTGCCACATATTTTAGGTGTAGATCAAGCAAGCAAAAGCTTTGTGATGCAGCACCTTGGGGCCGAGTACCTGAACTGGAAGTCAGAGCTTTTGGCTGGTCGACTCACAGACAAGGTCGCCACGCAGCTCGGTAACACTCTTGGACGCATCCACTCGCAAACAGCGGCCAGTGAAGAGATTGCCAAGCGCTTTGCCAACGACGATACGTTTTATGCCATCCGACTTGAGCCCTATCTCGAAGAGGCCGCACGACAACACCCTGCGTTAAGCGCGCGTTTAAAAGCTCTTATCAAGCGCACACAACACAATCCCAAAGTCTTGGTGCATGGCGATGTGAGCCCCAAAAATATAATGCTTGGGCCTTTAGGCCCGGTCATTCTGGACGCAGAGTGTGCCTGGTACGGCGACCCAGCGTTTGATGTGGCGTTTTGCTTGAATCATTTTTTCTTAAAAGCCGCGCATATGCCTAACGCTGCAATGGCTTTGCTGCGTGGTGCTCAAGATTTTTTGAGCGCCTACTTGCAAGAGGTGACATGGGAGCCCGTACCAGAGCTTGAGTACCGAATCGCTTCGTTACTGCCTGGCCTCATGCTTGCACGTGTCGACGGCAAATCACCGGTCGAATATCTTGCCGCTGAACGTGGCGCGATCGTTCGAACACTCGCGATCGAATTTTTACAGCAAGATAATATTTCTTTTTCAATGATTGACAGGCGCTGGGCTCACGAGTTTGTGCGATGAATCGCGCAGATCGACACTGAGTTCACAAACTTAACCCATCAATCAAATCACAAGGCACTGGAGCCAGGAGTTAAAGCAATGAGTCGTATCAAACAGGTTATCGCACGACGTATCTGGGATTCACGCGGACGACCAACCGTTGAAGTCGATGTCGTGACTGAATCCGGCGCACTCGGGCGTGGTATTGCCCCCGCAGGCGCTTCACGTGGCACGCGTGAAGCGATTGAACGACGCGATGGCGGCACGCAATTTGGCGGGCTTGATGTCCTGCAAGCGGTTAAAGGGGTTGAAGCAGAAATCGCCCCGGCCCTGCTTGGTATGGACGTGACAGAACAAGAAAAAATAGATGCCTTACTAATCGCCTTAGACGGCACGACTGACAAATCACGCTTGGGCGGTAATGCCCTGATCGCCACCTCGTTAGCGGTCTTGCATGCCGCAGCAGCCGATGCGCACTTACCGCTTTGGCGTTATCTGGCAAAAGATGCTGTGGTTCAACTCCCTCTTCCACAAATTCAGATTTTTGGTGGCGGCGCACACGCAGATCGTCGCGTAGACATTCAAGATTTTATGGTCATCGCAACAGGTGCTCGCAGCTTTGCCCAAGCCATGGAGATGACTGCCGAAGTCTACCGACACGCTGGTGTGTTGATGAAGCAACGCGGCTCATCGCAAGGCATCGCAGATGAAGGCGGCTGGTGGCCAGCGTTTGCTCACAACGAAGAGGCGCTTGATGTCTTGGTGATGTCGATTGAAGCGGCAGGCTTTGTACCGGGCCAAGACGTCAGTATCGCACTAGACATCGCCGCGTCAGAATTTGGACACGGCGGGCGCTACACCCTGGGCCTCGAGAAAAAAGAACTCGACTCAGATGCCTTAATTGAAAAATTATTGAAGTGGCTGGATAAATATCCAATCGTCTCAATCGAAGACCCTGTCGCAGAAGACGATCGGCAAGGCATGATCGCCTTTACCAAGGCCGTTGCGGGTCGGGTGCAAGTTGTCGGTGACGATTACTTGGTCACCAACGCCAAGCTCGTGCACGAAGCAGCACAACAAAAAGCCTGTAACGCAGTATTGATTAAACCCAATCAGGCGGGCACGATCACCGAAACCTATGCGGCGCTGAAGGCCGCCCAACAAGCAGGCTACGCAACCATCGTCTCAGCGCGCTCAGGTGAAACTGAAGATGTTGCCATCGTGCATCTGGCCACTGGCTGGAACGCAGGCCAGTTAAAGGTTGGCTCATTTGCGCGTTCAGAGCGCATGGCGAAATGGAACGAAGGCATTCGGGTTGAAACAACCGAGCCGCATCCTGCCGGGTATTGCTGGCAAGCGCTTAAACGGGCCTAACGCCGTTGCCACCATACCAGGCCAGCGCCGCTTAAGATGATGATGCACATCCCAACGATCGTGAGATCGTCGGGAACATGACCAAAGAATAAAAATGCCACGAGCGACGAAAAAACAATCTGCGCATAACTAAACGGGGCAAGCATCACGACCGAGCCATGTCGATAAGAATAGGTCAGCAATAAGTGTCCGATCGTCGCAAACGAACCACCGACCAGCATCAGCAAAAAGTGAGGCAAGGTGGGAGTCTGCCAAAAATACCACACCAATAAACTCATGATGATCGTACAAAACACGCCGGTGATAAAGTTTGTTGAGACGATGTGATCGGTCGTCAAGAGTCGACGCGTCAGCAACTGAAACATTGACATGCTGAAGGCGCCCGTTAAAGGCAACAGAATCGCTGGGGTAAACAAGCTACTGCCCGGACGCACGATGACCATCACGCCAAGCAGACCGCTACAAACCGCAATCCATTGACCAAGCTTGATTTTCTCTTTTAGGATTTTTCCGGCGAACCAAGTCAGCAGCATGGGTGATAAAAATACGACCGCCGTCGCCTCACCGATAGGCACGTACAGCAAGCCGACGACAAAGCTTACGCTCGCAGTGACCATGCAGACTCCACGCGCAAGCTGAAGCTTCAGTTGCTTAGTGTGCAGGATCGAGACCCCCATACGCGGCACGAATACGACGGCCGTCAAGATGATCTGGATGACAAAGCGCATCCACACCACCAAAATCGGTGAATAAAAGAGAGTTAAATACTTAGAGATGCCGTCTTGACTCGAAAACAACAAACACGAGGTCAAGATCAGCAAAATGCCGTACAGTGGGCGTTGTGGGGCGTTCAAATGCGGCTTCGAGAAGGAGTGTGCTGCTAAATCATTGATATTGAATGATTAATAAATGCACGATACCGACTATGTTACCCCGATTTCAAAGAGTGGCTGGGCTTGAATACCCTAGCCCCTCAGTCTTGCTCAGCGCACTACGCCTAAAGGTTTGCGATGATCGCCTGTGTGATCTCAGCCGTATTACTTTTTCCGCCAAATTCAGCAGGCCTAACAATGTTATTGGCAAATGAAATTTCAACAGCGCGCTGAATCGCAAGTGCCCCATCTTGCAGACGCGGATCATCGTGGCGATCGCTGAGCCACTCGAGCATCATCGCGACCGACAAAATCATCGCCGTTGGGTTGGCAATGCCTTTGCCAGCAATGTCGGGGGCAGTTCCGTGAGCCGGCTGAAACAAGCCATGATGATCACCAATATCACCTGAGGGCGCCATGCCCATGCCACCCACTAAGCCTGCGATCAGATCAGACAAAATGTCGCCAAACATATTTTCAGTCACTAAGACGTCGTACGCCCACGGCTTGAGCACCAAATTTAGAGCCATCGCGTCAACATACGCGCTATCGGTCTTGATGCCTGGATACCGCTTCGCGCACGATTCAAAAATCGTGCGCCAGAAGGCCATGGACTGAAAGACATTGGCTTTGTCAACGCTAGTTACATGACCCGGTCGGCCCGTCTTTTTACGCAACTCGGCTAACTTGAACGCGAAGTCGCACACACGCGTTGTGCCGGTACGCGTAATTTTCATGGTGTCGTAAACCGCCTCGTCACCCTCAGCACGACCCCGCCCACGCGAGTAAAACAGACCCTCTGTGTTTTCTCGAATCAATACCAGATCGATTTTGCTAGCAAGCGGGTTGGCTAAAGGCACCGGCAGACCAGGAAACGTTCTGATCGGACGCACGCCTGCATATAGATCCAAGGCAAAGCGGATATCAAGCTGCGGAATGATTTCTGTGCCATCCGCACCCCTGACATGAGGCAACCCCATCGCGCCAAACAAGATCGCATCAGCAGCACGACACGCCGCCAACGTGGGTTCAGGCAGAGATTCGCCAGAATCCAAATAGTGTTGTGCGCCTGCAGGGTAGGCGCGAGCATCAAACTGAACACCAATTTTCTGTTGCACAGCTTCTAATACGGCCAGCGAAGCCGACATAACTTCTTTCCCAATGCCATCGCCTGGCAGCACTGCAATTTGATATGTTTTTTTCATGTTTAGGTTCATCAATCTTAGCGATACACAATTATCGGGTTAGTACAGCGGGTCAGTTAGCAAAACGTATAGCGAACGCTACAGCCTCGCTAATGTTTAGTTCAGTGCACCTAAATTCAGTTCAATACAACTAAATATACCTGTCTATACTAGCAAAGTGCCACATTCTCAACTGGAGACAAAAAATGACTACAAAAATCGGCTTTATCGGCTTGGGCCGTATGGGCAAACCTATGGCCTCTCATCTGCAAAAGAAAGGCTTTGACCTGATCGTACTGGATCTGAATCAACAGGCGGTCGCCGAACTGGTCTCCTTGGGTGCCGTCGCCGGTCAAAGCGTCGCCGACATCGCCCGCAGTTGCAACATCGTGATCACGATGCTGCCAAGTTCAGTTGAAGTTGAAAAACTGTCTTATGGCGCGGATGGTATTTTTGCCAATGCGGCAAAAGGGACTATCTTGATGGACATGAGCACCATCGACCCACTGGCGACTGATCGGCTCAGTGCCGAAGCAAACAAACATGGGCTCACCATGGTTGACGCTCCAGTCGGTCGTTTGGCTGAGCACGCTGATCGCGCTGAATGCTTGTTTATGGTGGGTGCTTCAGACGCTGACTTCAAAACCGTCACACCGCTGCTGAACGCTATGGGCAACTCAACGTTTCATTGCGGCCCAGTTGGTACTGGCGGCAGAACCAAGTTGGTCAATAACTACGTTGCCATCACGCTCACTCAAGTGAATGGTGAAGCACTCGCCCTATCCCAGCGCTTTGGTTTGGATATCACCAAGACACTCGCAGTATTGCTGGGCACCTCGGCCAACAATGGCCAATTGCGTATGAATTTTCCAAACAAAGTGTTGGCGGGCGATACGACCCCAGGCTTTACGATTGATCTGGCCCACAAAGACTTATCGCTTGTGGTGAACGCCGCACATGCGGCCAAAGTCCCCATGCCGGTCGCGGCGGCTGTGCACGAATCTTTTAGCCAGGCCCGCGCAGCCGAGTTTGGTGCGATTGATTTTTCGGGGATTGCTGATGTGATTTGCGAAGTTTCAAAAATCAACAAGCCACGCGTGCCGAAGGGCTGGAAACCAAGCTAACACTCAAGAATACACAAGCCCCAAACAGCAGCTGGGGTCTGTTAGCGATGGCTAAACACCCTGCGGCTGCGAGCTGGGCGCTGCGACGTACCAAAAGCTCGTTAGCTGCGACTCAACACCATTTCAACCCCACGCTCGGCGATCATGTA
Organism: uncultured beta proteobacterium; assembly: GCA_903932425.1. Lineage (GTDB taxonomy): Bacteria > Pseudomonadota > Gammaproteobacteria > Burkholderiales > Burkholderiaceae_B > Zwartia. The sequence goes on from CAIZGG010000190.1 coordinate 20,121, forward strand.
GGTTGCTGCGTTGGTGTTGGCTGACACAACAGTAGGCATCACTGAGGCGTCAATCACCCGCAGGCGCTCTACGCCACGCACGCGCAATTGTGAATCTACCGGCGAATGCCCGTCATCACTCATGCGGCAAGTACCGCTTGGGTGATAGACAGTGCCGCCACGTGTTTGGGCAAAGGTCCAAAGATCGACATCGCCGGGCATGGTTTCGACATCCCATAGATCTTTGAACGCTGGTTGAGCGTAAATATCCCGAAGCATTTCAAGACCAGCAACAATCACTTTACGATCATGTTCGGCCGAAAAATAGCGTGGTTCAATTTTGGGTTGCTCGTAAGGATCGGTTGAGCGAATTGACAAGCGGCCACGACTATCTGGGCGACACTGACAAACCGCAGCACTAAAACCTGAGTAATCATGCAAAGGCTCGCCGGGCTTATCAACCGACAAAGGCATCACAATAAACTGCACGTCAGCGCGCTCATCGCGTGCATGCTTTGTGCGCGCCAAGCCTCCTACCTGCCCCGCACCCACGGTCAGTGGGCCACTATTATTAAAGAGCCACTGCAAGCCCAT
>CAIZGG010000191.1 GCA_903932425.1 uncultured beta proteobacterium
GGCGCAGCCGCTCAGTTGCCACGCTACTTCAAGGACACTGATCGCGTGCAAGACCTGGAGTCACGCTTGATGACCTGCATGCAGACGCTGCAGGGGATCGCCCAGAATGACGTGATCAACGGCGCCTTTGGCAAAGGCGTACGCAAAGATATTGAAGCCGTTGTCGCCTATGTTGTGACGCACTCAAAAGATATGAAGATTAATGTGCCGGCCACGCACCCAAAAGAAAAAGAAATGGTGGCCTTAGGCAAAAAGATGTTTTTCTTTCAAGGTGGCCCCATGGATTTCTCGTGCGCCTCGTGTCATTCAACAAGCAATCAACGCATCCGTTTGCAAGATCTGCCTGATCTGACAACCCAAGCGGGCGCAGCCTTAGGTTGGGGTTCATGGCCAGCCTACCGTGTCTCAAGCGGAGAATTCTGGACTATGCAACGCCGTCTGAACGATTGCTTTAGACAGCAACGGATGCCTTTCCCGATTTATGGCTCAGACGTCACGATTGCGTTGTCAATTTTTATGGCAAACAAAGGCGATGGCGGTACCGTTCAAACACCCGGCCTCAAACGCTAAGTCAGACAGCACAGATCAGGATACTCACACCTATGAACACCCTATACGTTCGTTACTGCACGACCGCCGTCTTGCTCGGTTGCTTATCATTTGGCGCACAGGCACAAACTGCCGACCCAAAGTTTGAGGCCATGCTCAAAGAGGGCTTTCGCGCCGAAGGTATTGCTGGACTTGATCGGCTAGAACAAGACACAATCCAAGCGCTGTGCTCAGACCCAGAAGTCCGTCAGACTCCTGCTGCGCAAAAAGCGTTAGTTGAAGAGCAAAGCAAGGCGATGGCTGCAATTAAACCGCCAGCGGACGGAAAATATTTGGGCAGTTGGAAAGCAGGCGAAGCCGTTGCACAAAGCGGCCGAGGTGCAACGTGGTCAGACACCACCAAAGCACCTAATGGTGGTGGCTGCTACAACTGCCATCAAATCAGCAAGCAAGAAATTTCGCATGGCAATATTGGTCCGTCGCTAACAGGCTACGGCAAAACGCGCGGCACCAGCGAAGCGATTTTGACCTACACCTGGAATCGCATCAATAACTCTAAGGCCTATAACGCCTGCAGCAACATGCCTCGCATGGCTCATTTCAATTTACTGACTGAGCAACAGATTAAAGATGTGATGGCGTTACTGCTCGACCCAGAATCGCCCGTGAATAAATAACAGAAGGACCCAACGACAATTGGATGGCATATAGATGAATCGTAGAGAATTTTTGCAGTTGCTGGCGATTGCTTCTGCTGGCGGCTTGGCGTTGCAATCAAGCACAGCGTCGGCACAAGCAGCGGCAAATGCCTTTTACGATCTTCCAAAATTTGGCAATGTGCATTTACTTCACTTTACCGATTGTCATGCTCAACTCAATCCCATTTATTTTCGTGAACCCAACGTCAATCTTGGCTTTGGTGCTCAGTTAGGTAAACCGCCACACTTGGTCGGTGAGCATCTGCTCAAGGCCTTCGGCATCGCGCCTGGTACGCGCGACGCGTATGCCTTTACTTATCTAGATTTTGAAGCGGCAGCAAAAACCTACGGAAAGGTCGGTGGCTTTGCTCATCTCGCGACCCTCGTCAAACGCTTGAAAGCGTCTCGTCCAGGCGCTTTGCTGCTTGATGGCGGTGATACTTGGCAAGGCTCGGGCACTTCGCTCTGGACGAATGGCCAAGACATGGTCGATGCGTGTTTGGCGATGGGTGTTGACGTCATGACTGCCCATTGGGAAATGACCCTAGGCGAAAAGCGCGTGCAAGAAATCGTAGAAAAAGATTTCAACAACAAGGTTTCTTTTTTAGCTCAAAACATCAA
>CAIZGG010000192.1 GCA_903932425.1 uncultured beta proteobacterium
CGACGACGCCTGGGTTGACATTGCCGGTAAGCGTGTGCAGTCTGTACCCGGCGGTACCCACTGGGGCGGCGGGATGTCAATCAGCAGCGAAGATCAGGCGCTGGTTGGCCAAATGCTGCTGGAGAACGGGATGGCGCAAGGTAAACGCGTGCTGTCAGCTGAGTGGATCAAGCGTATGCGCACGCCGTGTGCGATTGCGCCGTTTTATGGCTATTTGGTGTGGCTCAATGACCAGCGCAAGGTGTTTCCTAGTTTGCCTGAGTCAAGCTATTTTGCAGTGGGGGCGGGAAGCTCATTTACCTGGATTGAGCCTGAGTTAAACATGGTTGTCATCATTCGCTGGTTAAATTCAGCGCATGCGGATGCAGTATTTGGCAAGATTTACGAGGCGGTAAAAGCGCTGAAGCCTTGAAGGGTAAAAAAGCATTAAAGCACCAAGCTCGTCTGAGTCTCGGGGTCAAAAAGTGCGGTGCCTGACGACATAAAGGCGCCATGAGCCTGATCAGCCTTTATACTCACTAAGTCAACTTAAAGTATCGTTTTTATACGGGGATCAACATGCGTACCTTCACCTTTTCGGCTGCCGCGGCAGCGCTTGCGCTGACCTTGGCCACTGGCGGTCAGATTGTGGGCGCTGGGTTTACGGCGCCTGCCTATGCGCAAACAGCGCAGCAAGCCGGCAATATGTCGATGCCTGAGTTGCAGTCTTTGGTGTCGCCTATTGCGCTGTACCCTGATTCGCTCTTGTCGCAAATGTTGATGGCTGCCACCTATCCGCTTGAGGTTGCTGAGGCTGCCAACTGGCTGCGTAGCAACAACCACTTGTCGAGCACTGCGTTACAAGACGCGTTAAAGCCTCAAACTTGGGATAACAGCGTGAAGTCGCTGGTAACGTTTCCTGATGCCTTGAACATGTTGGGTAACAAACTAGACTGGACGCAAAAGTTAGGCGATGCCTACCTGGCTCAACCAAAAGATTTGATGCAAGCGGTGCAAGCTTTACGCTTGAAGGCCAAGCAGGCCGGCAACTTGCAAACGACCCAGCAATTGACGGTGTCAACCGACAATCAAGCCAACATAATTATCGTGCCGTCAAACCCGCAGGTGGTCTATGTGCCGACCTATAACCCGATGATGGTCTACGGCGCCTGGGGGTATCCTGCCTATCCTCCATATCCTGTCTACAACCCAGCATGGGGCTTCATGGCCTTTGGCGTGGGCATGGCGGTCGGCGCATCCCTTTGGGCGCAGCCGCACTGGGGTAGCGGTTCGATCACGATTAACAACACCAACTTCAACAACTTTAATGGCCGCTACAACTCACTGGCCAACCAGGCCGCCAATCATGCCGGCGCTGATAGTACCTGGGCGCATAACGTTGCGCATCGCGATGGGGTGCCCTATGGCAGCTCAGCCTTGAACAATCGCTACGGCGTGGGTAACTATAGCGATATCGATCGTCAAAGCATCGCGCGCCAGCAAAATGCCGCTAACGATTGGAAGAATAACGCTAGCCCCGAAGACAAGCAGCGCGCCGACCAAGCGCGTCAAAATGCCAATAGTGCTTTTCAGCGTAATGCAACGCCCCAAGAAAGGCAGCAAGCAAGCTCTTTAAATTCGGAAGCTCGCAGCGATGCCGCTCAAGATCGCGCAAGCCCCAGTTACTCGCGTGAAGCCTCGCAAGAGCGGCAATTGGGTAGTCAAGGGCGTAGCGATTTTAATCAAGACCGCTCGGGTGATGGTGACCGCTTTGGCGGTGGCGGTGGGCGTAGCTTTGGCGGCGGTCACATGGGCGGGTTTAGGCGCTAAGTGGGGTGTGCGGCGCCTCCTTGTATTCCAAGGGCGTCGTCCATTCGTCATCTGTCATCACTTCGACCAGCACTATTTTAAATAGCTAGCTTTTTCTAGACCTAAATACTCAGTCATCGAGAACGAACATGATCAAAAAAATATTAGTCACCGCCGCCTTTGCCTTATTGCCGTTGTCAGTTTCGTTGGCGCAAGGCACCACGGCGCAAAACTTGCCACGCGCTGATGTCTCAACAGAAGCGATGGTGGCTCTGTGCCAAAGCCGCACCGACCTTGAGGCGCAAACCTTTTGCTATGGTTTTGGTGAGGGTGTCTACCAAACCTATGAACTGAATCTTGATCCGAAAGTGCCTAAAACTGTGTGTTTGCCAGCAGTTGGGGTCGCACGTGACGTGGTCTTGGCCGAGTTCATTCAATGGGCACTTGCCAACCCTCAGTACAACAAAGACAAGGCGGCTGCAACAGTGATTCGCTACCTGCCAATCAAGTTTCCTTGCAAGGGCTAGGCCTGTTCAAACAAGATTTGGCGCTTTCGTTACAATAGCGCCTGTCTAAATTGCCCCGATGATGAAATCGGTAGACATATGAGACTTAAAATCTCAGGCCTCAGGGCGTGCCGGTTCGATTCCGGCTCGGGGCACCAGACACTAACGGGCTCGGCTCGAACTCACGGTTCGACTAAGTTGACGGGGATCAGCACGAAGGGTCTCTAACCGGCTAAACCCCGGTAACGGTGCGAACGGCGCAAGGTTTACCGTTTGCGCACCAGTTGCCAAGGCCGAATCAGGTAGGTCACTGAAGCAAAGCCGCTCCAGACGTGTACCAACCGTGTAAACGGAAAAATCACAAAGAGCGTCATGCCCATCATCATGTGCAGCTTAAACAGCCAGGGCGCATCGAGCATAAAGCTTGCTGCGTCACCTTGAAAAGTGAGTAGGTGCTGCGCCCACATCATTAGCTGCACCATCACTTCACCGTCGCTGTGTTTTGCGGATTCTGTAATCGTGAGCAAGCCTAGTAACAGGGCGCCCAAAATCCAACTTAACAATAACCAGTCGCGCTTGCGTGTGGCGGCTGTGATGCGGGCATTTGTCACGCGTCGATAAAGCAAAATGCTCAGGCCTACCAGACACACCGCACCCATTGTGCCGCCAGCAATCAATGCCACCATTTGTTTAAGGCTATGCGTCACGCCTAAGGTATCCCAAACCCAAAGTGGTGTGAGCAGGCCAAACAAGTGGCCAAAAAACAAACCGAGTATACCGATATGAAAAAGAATATTGCCCAAGCGCAATTGACCGCGGTGCAACAGTTGAGACGACTCGCTTTCCCAGGTGTATTGTTCGCGCTCAAAACGAATCAGGCTACCCAGTAAAAAAATCGTCAGCGCGATGTAGGGGTAGATGCCAAAGGCAAATTGGTTGAGGTATGTCATGTTGGGCCTCTCGGTGTCAAGAGCAAGAGTGAGTGGGCCGGAGGCTTGGCTCAGCACCAGGCGTGGGCTTTGGCTGAAACTGCATCGTATGCGTCATGCTCGGGCGCAGCAAAGGTTCGACCCCATCGGCACCTGCGCCAAAGGTTTCAAGTGCCTCGTCCATGTCGCGTACGGGCGGTTCTGTGAATGCTTGTGGTTCGGTGGTGCAGTGGTTACGCAGTACCTCAAAGACGCAAGCGTAGGGGCTTTGTGCCGAGCTTAGCTTGTTGCCAATCATTGCCAGCATATGAATAGCATCGCCTAGCAGTGCTTGGACTTGGTCTTCTGGTAGTTGCGCTAAAAACTCTAAAAACAGTGGTACATAATCGGGCAGCTCTGTGGTTGAAAGCTCGAACCCATGCTTGCGATATTCTTCAAGCAAATCGACCATCGCTTGACCGCGATCGCGACTTTCGCCATGAATGTGTTCAAACAAGTGCAGGCTGTATGAGGTGCTACGGTCAAAGGTGGCGACGTAGTTTTCTTGCAGGCGTATCAGCGGCGCACTGCTTAAATAATCAAGTAGCGGTGCGAGCGTTTGTTCAAGCGTGACGCCATTGCCAGTGGGTGCTGCCGCCTTGGGTACACCTGCGGGTTCGTCAGTCGCGCCTGCAGTTGCGTGCTGGAAAATCAAGCTCGTTGCGAGTGCCTTGCGCAGTACCGGCAGTGCCGCGACCAGTTCTGGCTCGGGGTAGCAGAGTAGGGCGGATAATAATTTAAAGCTTTGCATGAGCGGTCTCCGCCTTGCGCACAGGGCACGCAAGGTTTAAGCGTTAAAGGGTTTCGGTACGTGCTTTACGCGACTTTGGCATCTCGATAAAGATCTCGCTACCTTGTTTCTTTTTGCCAAAAAGAGAAACTTCTGACACCCCGTCTGAACAACCATTGCCAAAACTAAAGCCGCAGCTGCCTTTTTCGTTAAAGCTGTCTTCAGCCATTTCTTTGTGGCTTGAGGGCACCACAAAGCGATCCTCGTAATTGGCGATCGCCATGATTTGATACATGTCTTCGACTGTTGCGGCATCAAGCCCAACTTGATCGAGTACGGCTGTATCGACGTGCTGATGAACAGTCTCTGCCCGTTTAAAAGCGCGCATCGCTAATAGCCTTTCAAGCGCCAGTACGATGGGCTCTTCTTTACCTGCGGTTAAGAGATTTGCAAGATAACGCACGGGGATCCTAAGGCTTTTGACATCGGGGATGATGCCGTTCATGCCCATGTGGCCTGCCTGCGCTGCAGCCTGTATGGGCGACAGAGGCGGTACGTACCAAACCATCGGCAGCGTGCGATATTCGGGATGTAACGGAAACGCGACTTTCCATTCGACGGCCATCTTGTAAACAGGCGAGGCTGCAGCCGCATCCACCCAGGCCTGTGGGATGCCTTGTTTAAGGGCTTCGGCGATCACGTGTGGGTCATGCGGATCAAGAAAGACATCGAGTTGACTTTGATACAAATCTTGTTCGTTGGGGGTGGCTGCAGCCTCTCCAATCTTGTCAGCGTCATACAGCAACACTCCTAGATAACGGATGCGACCTACGCAAGTTTCAGAGCAAACGGTCGGTTGCCCGGCTTCGATACGTGGATAGCAGAAAGTGCATTTCTCAGCCTTACCGCTTTGCCAGTTGTAGTAAATCTTTTTATAAGGACAGCCTGAGATGCACATGCGCCAGCCGCGGCACTTATCCTGATCGACCAGCACGATGCCATCTTCCTCGCGCTTGTAGATTGACCCTGAGGGGCAACTCGCTACGCAGGTTGGGTTCAGACAGTGTTCGCACAGCCTGGGCAGATACATCATGAAGGTATTCTCGAACGTCGAATACATTTCTTTTTGAACACCCTCGAACAAAGCGTCGCGACCGCGTGAGGCAAATTCGCCCCCTAGGTCGTCTTCCCAGTTTGGCCCCCACTCGATCTTCTCCATCTTTTTGCCGGTCAGCACAGAGATGGGGCGTGCGGTGGGCGGCGTTTCACTCAACGGGGCATTTTGTAAA
>CAIZGG010000193.1 GCA_903932425.1 uncultured beta proteobacterium
CAGCCACCGTTTCAAGGAGGGGTAAATCAAAAACATGTCGATGCAGTCTCATAGTGTGGCGTATTACAGGCCTTGTTTGCCTTCGTTACCTGCCAGGAATGGACTCCAAGGCTGGGCACGCAGGGGGCCTTTGGTTTTCCAGACAATGTTGAACTGACCATTAGCCTGGATTTCGCCAATATAAACCGGCTTGTGCAGATGATGATTCGTTTTGTCCATCATGATTGTAAAGCCATCAGGTGCCGCAAACGTTTGGCCGCCCATCGCTGCAATGACTTTGTCTGTATCGGTCGATTTTGCGGCCTCAACAGCTTGTTTCCACATGTACATACCGACGTAAGTGGCTTCCATTGGGTCGTTGGTGACCGCAGTGGCAAAGTTAGGCAGGTTTTTGGCCTTTGCGTAGGCTTTCCACTTGGCGACAAACTCAGTGTTCACTGGGTTCTTGATTGACTCAAAGTAGTTCCAGGCAGCAAGGTGACCGACCAAAGGCTTGGTGTCCACGCCACGCAGTTCTTCTTCGCCCACCGAGAACGCTACAACTGGCACGTCGGTGGCTTTCAGGCCGGCGTTACCGAGTTCTTTGTAGAAAGGTACGTTTGAGTCGCCGTTGATGGTCGAGATCACAGCAGTTTTGCCGCCGGCTGCAAATTTCTTGATGTCTGCAACGATGGTTTGATAGTCAGAGTGACCAAACGGTGTGTATTTTTCGTCGATGTCGCTTTCTTTCACGCCTTTAGAAATCAAGAAGGCGCGTAAGATTTTGTTGGTGGTACGTGGATACACATAGTCAGTGCCCAGCAAGACAAAACGCTTGGCGCTGCCGCCGTCGGCGCTCATCAGGTACTCGACAGCTGGGATTGCTTGTTGGTTAGGTGCAGCACCTGTGTAAAACACGTTTTTCTCAAGCTCTTCACCCTCGTACTGCACGGGATAGAACAACAGGCTGTTTAACTCTTTAAATACTGGCAATACTGATTTGCGCGACACTGAAGTCCAGCAACCAAATACAACCGAAACTTTGTCCTGGGCAACTAGTTGGCGTGCTTTTTCAGCAAATAAAGGCCAGTTTGAGGCTGGGTCAACAATCACGGGCTCAAGTTTTTTGCCCATCACGCCACCTTTGGCGTTGATCTCGTCAATGGTCATCAAGGCAACGTCTTTCAACGCCGTCTCAGAAATGGCCATGGTGCCTGAAAGTGAGTGCAAGATACCAACTTTGATGGTGTCTTGTGCAAAAGCGGTACCTGCAAAACCTGTCATTGCTAAAAGGCTGGCAGCGGTCAGCTGCTTGAGAACTAATCTGCGTTTCATCTTTAAACTCCTGAGTAGATCATTAGTCGGCTGCGCCGGTTCAAGGGCCGCATAGCGTTTTGAGGGAAGAGCTATGCTTGATATGTCTAAAGCAAAAGTTATGCCAGCTTTTGATCCTTCCTCGAGGCTTTGATAGAAATATCGCTCGATTGGCACCCGATTGGGATGGTCTAGGCGCGAGATTGGGTGGCATCCTTTGACTGACGTGCTGAATGACTAAATTAAAGGCAGGAAGTCAGCCAACGCTGGCGACTGATTGACGGAGTGCTGAGCTGCGTTCTGCACGATTTTGGTGCGCACCCCTGTTTTGGTGCCTCGAACTTGAGTCAGGCACTCAATGAGTGCATTCTGCTAGGCAGAGGTTCGTTGTCGTAAGATGTATCGTGAATTCACGGCAGCACACGCCGTTCAACCTTACGATTTCTTTGCGACCCACGATGAGCCTTTCTTCAAATTCAGAGCATTCTGGTGCCCAAGTGCAGCAGGCGCTAGCCGACACGATGGCTGCGCGCATCGGTCAAATTCAGGCACGGATGGCTGCGGCCTGCGCGCGCGTCGGGCGCGATCCTACTGAGGTTGCTCTGTTACCCGTGAGTAAAACGTTTGACGCCAACGCCATTCGCGAGGCGCTGGCCTTGGGTTTTACGCGGTTTGGCGAAAACCGTACACAAGAGATCGCCCAAAAGGCGCCGCTTTTGCAAGACTGCCCCGTTCATTGGGTTGTAATCGGGCAGCTGCAAACAAACAAGGCTAAAGAGGTCGCACGCTATGCCAGCGAGCTGCAATCGCTTGACCGGCTTGAGCTGGCAGAGGCCCTTGAGCGGCGCTTGCAATTAGAGGGCCGCACACTAGACGTGTTGGTACAGGTGAAAACCTCTACCGAAGAGACTAAGTCGGGCCTTGAACCCTCAGAACTCATGTCGTTTTTACGGCAAATGTCTCAGTATCCGAGTTTGAAGGTCAAAGGGCTGATGACGATGGCAGTGCTATCGACAGACCAAAGCGCAGTACGAAAGTGTTTTTCTCAGTTACGCCAGTTGCGGGATCAGGCCCAGCAAGAGGCGATCGCTGGGATCTCACTTGACCGCTTGTCGATGGGCATGAGCGGCGACTTTGAATTGGCGATTGAAGAGGGTTCAACCGAAATTCGGGTAGGGTCCGCGATTTTTGGCAGTCGCGCGGCCCCCGCCGAGGCGTGATGTCGTTGCGCCGAGCGTTTTGTGTTCGGTGCCAAGTGCTTAGCGTTCAGTGTTCAGCGCTTAATGCTTCATCCCACCGTGGCCTTGTTCACCGCCGCTGCCTGGGTTGTAAGTTGAGGGCTTGACGGTAAAGTTCACGCGCACTTCGCCGGCTTTTTCAAACTTCAAGACTACGGGTATCAGGTCGCCTTGTTTGAAAGGCCCAGTCAATTGCAAGAACATCATGTGAAATCCGCCAGGTGCAAGCTTGGCAGAACCTTTGGCGGGGATATCGATACCCTGCACTTGCCGCATTTTGGCTACGCCGTTTTCAGTGATGACGGTATGCAACTCTAGGCGGGTTGATGCCTCAGACTGTGCCGATAGTAAGCGATCGCTTACGCCAGTAGGGTTGTTAATCTGCATATAGCCTGCACCGTTTGTTTGCCCCGGCACAGAGCCGCGCACCCATAAGTCGTTGATTTCGAGCGGGCCCGCAGTAAAGTCGGCGGCATGTGCAAGCGACAGTGCCGCGCCGCTAAGGGTGAGCGCAGCGATCAAGCGTGCGAACGTACCAAGTGTGTGACGAATAGCCATCATAAAAAACCTAAAGGTAGTGGTGATTAAAGGTAGTGGTGATTAAAAATATCCTACGGGCTCCAAGTCTACGTCTGAGTCTACGTTGAGCGAGACTTCACTCAGCTCGTTCAGCCATCGACAGGCCTGGCGCTCTCGCAGATGCTATTAGACACCGTAACGCCGCAGTGCTTGCAGATCCAACACTTCAACGGCTCCATATTCAACGTGTACCAAACCAAGTCCCTCAAGGGCGCGCAGTGCCTGATTAACGCGTTGCCGCGAAAGCCGTGCAAGGTAGCCAATTTCTTCTTGCGTGATAGCCAGCCTCATCCCCATACCTGGGTACAGCAAGGGATTAAACAATTCAGCGAGGCAGCGTGCCACGCGGGCGTCTGGGTCGTGCAGGCGATCAGATTCTGCCTTGCCAATAAATTGAGCCACACGTTCATTGAGCTGGTGCAATAAGAAGCGATTAAACGGGATGCTGTGATCAAGCAGCCATTCGAACGTAGACAGTGGCACGCGTGCAATCACCGAGTCGCGCAGAGCCACCACGTCATAGCGTCGTTGCTCATGCTTGAGTAGAGAACCCTCGCCGACCCAACCCCCTGCTGGGACCCCTGTTAGTGAGGCGATTTTGCCATCGGCGTTGCCCACCGAAATTTTGATTAAGCCAGAGATTACGCCTAGCCAGGCTAACGATGGTTCGCCGCGTCGCTCGATGATCGTGCCTGCTAAAACATGTTGCAGGCTTGTGTCGTGCTCAACCCGCGCACGCTGCTCGGGCGTGAGCAGTGGCATCCACGCGGCAGATAACTTAAGCGAGGAACTGAGCATCAGGATATACCCTAGTTTTAGAGCAAATGTCGCTAAAACGACATTCGGTTGACGATTCAGCTTATAACTTGTTTACAAATTAGAAGCAAAAATAATAAACAACGGAGAGAACATCCTGCCATGCAGCGCTTGCCCATGACGCGATCTGACACCTTTGCTGCCCTCTTAGTTGAGCATGCTCGCGTACGCGGCAATCGCCCAGCGTTGCGCGAGAAGCATCTCGGCATCTGGCAGACGCTAACCTGGCAACAGGTCTTTGAGCGGGTACAAAAACTCGCCTGCGGCTTGGCCTCGCTGGGCATCAAGCCTGGCGATCATGTGGCGGTCATCGGCGAGAATCGCCCGCAGCTATACATGAGCATGATGGCAACACAAGCCTTGGGGGCGGTACCGATACCGCTCTACCAAGATGCCGTCGCGCAAGAGATGGTCTACGTGCTGCAGGATGCTTCGGTGAGCGTCGCTGTCGTCGAGGATCAAGAACAGGTCGACAAAATGCTTGAGGTGCGCGATCAGTGCCCAGCGTTGCGCAGCATTGTGTATGACGACCCGCGTGGGCTCAGGCATTACGCTGACCCAGCGCTGCTGTCGTGCGACCAACTGGCAGCACTTGGTGATCAACAGAATGCACAAGCGCTCTTCGATCGCAGCGTGGCTGCCGTTCAGCCCCACGACCCCGCCGCGATGTTCTATACGTCTGGAACAACGGGCAAGCCGAAAGGCGTGGTGTTGACGCATCATGCATTGATTGACCGAGCACGCGCCGTAGAAGCGATGGAAGGGCTGACCGATCACGAAGAGGTCGTTGCTTATTTGCCGGTTGCCTGGATCGGACAAAACATGTTCTCGTACACCCAGTTGCTGGTCACGGGGTTCACGGTCAATCACCCTGAGTCGCCCGATACGGTCACCATTGACATGCGAGACATCGGCCCCACCTACTACTTCGCACCTCCGCGCGTGCTTGAGGGATTGTTGACCCAAGTCACAATCCGCATGGAAGATGCTGGTTGGTTCAAGCGCACGCTGTACGGCTGGGCAATGCAGGTCGCGCGCCGCGTGGGTGCGCGCGTGCTCGATCGCAAGCCTGTGCCTATTGTCGAGAGACTACGTTACGCACTGGGTAACGCGCTCGTCTTCGCGCCCCTGCGCAACGTGCTGGGTATGAGTCGTGTGCGAATCGCCTACACCGCCGGCGAAGCGATTGGCCCCGACTTGTTTGTGTTCTACCGCTCAATCGGTATCAACTTGAAACAGCTCTACGGTTCAACCGAGACTGCGGTCTTTGTTTGCGTGCAGCCAGATGGAAACGTTAAGCCTGATACGGTAGGGCCGCCCGTGGCTGGGGTCGAAGTGCGGGTGACAGAAGAGGGTGAAATCCAGTTAAAAAGCCCGGGGCTCTTTAAAGAGTATTACCGTAACCCAGAGGCGACCCAAGAGACCTCGACCGCGGACGGTTGGTTTCGTACGGGCGACGCGGGCTATCTGGATGAAGACGGACATCTTAAAATTATTGATCGCGCCAAAGACGTGGCCAAGTTAGCCGACGGCAGTTTGTTTGCTCCCAAGTATCTTGAAAACAAGTTGAAGTTTTTTTCGCACATCAAAGAGGTCGTCGCGTTTGGTGCCGGGCAATCAGAGGTTTGTGCGTTTATTAATATCGACCTCGAGGCGGTTGGCAACTGGGCCGAGCGACGTGGCTTGGCCTACGCAGGGTACGCTGACTTGGCTGCGCGTGACGAAGTGTACGAACTAATCGCAAAGTGTGTTGAGCAGGTTAATCGTGATCTGGCCCAAGATAAGCGCTTGTCGCAATCGCAAATTAGTCGCTTCTTGATTTTGCACAAAGAGCTTGACCCTGATGATGACGAACTCACACGTACGCGCAAAGTGCGGCGCGGTTTTGTTGCTCAAAAATATGCCGTTTTAGTTGAGGCGCTGTTCGCCGGGCGCGAGCGTCAGTACATCGATACAGAAGTCAAATTCGAAGATGGCCGAACTGGCCGGATTTCGGCTGATCTGAAAATTCGTTCGGTGCGCGTTGTGGCGCCCAACATTGCCAAGGCAGCGTAACCATGACTACACAAATGCGCGAACGCATCGGCGAAGTCGTACTAGAGATGCAGAATATTTCGCTAGCTTTTGGCGGCGTCAAAGCCTTGACCGATATTTCGTTTAATGTTCGTGAGCATGAGATCAGGGCGATTATTGGTCCGAATGGTGCCGGCAAAAGCTCAATGTTGAATGTGATCAATGGTGTGTACACGCCTCAGCAAGGCAGCATCATGTTTGCGGGCGAGCAGTTCAACAAAATGAATCCGCGCCGAGCGGCCGAGATGGGTGTTGCGCGTACTTTTCAGAATCTTGCATTGTTCAAAGGTATGAGCGTGCTTGACAACATCATGGCAGGGCGAAACTTGCGGATGACCTCTGGCATCTTTGCTCAAGCCTTCAGGCTTGGCTCTGCTGAGCGCGAAGAGATACGGCACCGCGAGTTTGTCGAAAATCTGATCGACTTTCTTGAGATCCAGGCTTATCGAAAGACACCGGTTGGCCGGCTTCCCTATGGTTTGCAAAAACGCGTTGACTTAGGCCGCGCGCTTGCGATGGAGCCTCGCCTCTTATTGCTAGACGAGCCAATGGCCGGAATGAACATCGAAGAAAAGCAGGATATGAGTCGCTTTATTCTCGATGTGAACGATGAGTTCGGCACAACAATCGTATTGATCGAGCACGACATGGGTGTTGTGATGGATATCTCGGATCGCGTCGTGGTACTGGATTACGGTAAAAAAATTGGCGATGGTACCCCCGATCAGGTCCGTCAAAACGAAGCCGTCATCAGTGCCTATCTAGGCGTGGCACATTAAGGGCAAGCAGACATGGGATTTTTTCTTGAAACCTTATTCGGCGGGCTAATGACCGGCATGTTGTATTCGCTGATCGGCTTGGGGTTTGTGTTGATTTTTAAGGCCTCGGGCGTATTTAATTTCGCGCAGGGCGCCATGGTCCTTGTAGCCGCCTTGTCGATGGCACGCTTTGCTGTTTGGATCCCACACTGGTTAGGCTTTGAAAGCTTGATCCTGGCCAATGTCCTTGCCTTTATGGTGAGTGCCGTGATCATGTTTGCGATGGCCTGGTGCATTGAGCGTCTGGTGTTGCGTCACCTGGTCAATCAAGAGGCAACCGCACTATTGATGGCCACGCTGGGCATCGCTTATTTTCTTGAGGGTCTGGGGCAGATCGCGTTTGGTGCCTCGGTGTACACAATTAATGTGGGGATGCCCAAAGAGCCCGCTTTTATTTTCGAGTCGCTCTTTGACGGCGGCGTGTTGCTCAATCTTGAAGACTTGACCGCCGCGGCGATCGCCGCTCTTCTGGTCGCCGCACTGGCCTTATTTTTTCAAGTGACAGCAACCGGTCGTGCGTTACGCGCAGTGGCTGATGACCATCAGGCTGCGCAGTCGGTGGGCATCCCACTCAATCGGATCTGGGTCATCGTTTGGACCGTTGCCGGGGTAGTCGCGCTAGTAGCCGGCATCATCTGGGGCTCAAAATTTGGCGTGCAATTTACTCTGGCTACAGCGACCTTGCGCGCGTTGCCAGTGGTGATTCTTGGTGGTCTAACTTCGGTGCCGGGTGCGATTATCGGCGGCTTGATTATTGGAGTGGGTGAAAAAGTTTCAGAGGTTTATTTGGGGCCACTTGTGGGTGGCGGGATCGAAATCTGGTTTGCATACGTGCTGGCATTGGTATTTTTGTTATTCAGGCCGCAGGGCTTGTTTGGCGAAAAAATCATCGACCGCGTTTAGCACTAAGCCTTTCACTCATGAGCCAAACATAAAATGTTTTACCGCGAAAACGGGCAGTTCAAAACAACCTATCGGTCGGATCAGCAGATCTTCCCGGTGCGGCAAGATCGTATCTTTATTTGTGCGGTCTTGTTATTGGCATTTGTGGCCGTACCGCTGTTGGCCTCTGACTACTTTATAAAAGCGTTGTTGATCCCGTTCTTAATTCTGGCTCTCGCTGCAATCGGACTCAACATCCTGGTGGGGTACTGCGGCCAGATCTCGCTCGGTACTGGTGCCTTTATGGCCGTGGGGGCGTATGCCGCCTGGAACATCGGTGTGCGGTTTCCTCAAACACCATTAATTGTTGAAATCTTGCTGGGCGGTTTCTTTGCCACCCTGGTAGGGGTGCTGTTTGGCATTCCGAGTTTACGCATTCGAGGCCTCTACCTTGCGGTGGCAACGCTTGCTGCCCAGTTTTTTGTCGAATGGGCTTTTTTGCGGATTCAATTTTTCACCAACTACTCGCCCTCGGGTAACGTCTCAGTGCCCGCCTTGTCACTCTTCGGTTTCTCGTTACAAGCGGCGATCCCAAAATATTTATTTGTGTTGTCGTTTGTTGTCGTGTTTGCACTCCTGGCTAAAAATTTAGTGCGTGGAGCGATCGGTCGTCAATGGATGGCGATCAGGGATATGGACGTAGCCGCCTCTGTGATTGGCATACGACCCATGTATGCCAAGCTGACGGCCTTTGCCGTGAGCTCTTTTATTGTCGGCGTCGCGGGTGCACTTTGGGGGTTCTTGCACTTAGGTTCCTGGGAGCCTTTAGCCTTTGATTTGAATCGCTCGTTTCAATTATTGTTTATGGTGATCATTGGCGGCCTCGGTTCAATCTTGGGTAGTTTTTTTGGTGCGGCCTTTATCGTGTTGATCCCCGTTGCCCTAAACCATATCCCTGGCTGGTTTGGTTTGCCGCTGGCCATTGATACGGCCGCTCATATCGAGCACATGATTTTTGGGGCACTCATTGTTTTCTTTTTAATTGCAGAGCCACACGGGTTGGCCAAGCTCTGGACAATCGCGAAAGAGAAATTGCGCTTATGGCCGTTTCCACATTAATTTTGATCACCCCTAGCGTTTGCTAGGATATTTAACCCGGTGTTTTAAACACCAACAAGAGGTACACGGAGATGACGAAAATGAAAATTAAACACGTTGCCGCAACCCTGATCGCGGCAGGCGCGTTGGGCGCCATGACCTTACCCGCGTCGGCCGACGATCAGTTTGTGCCGCTGTTGGCCTATCGCACGGGCTCGTTTGCACCGCTGGGAATCCCCTGGGCTGATGGCAAAATGGATTATCTCAAACTAGTCAACGCACGTGGTGGTGTGAACGGCGTGAAGATCACGTATGACGAGTGCGAAACCGCCTACGCGACAGATCGCGGTGTTGAATGCTACGAGCGGTTAAAGAAGCAACCCCCTACTGGCGCCTCGGCGTTTGATCCACAGTCGACTGGCATTACCTTTGCCGTGAGTGATAAAGCACCTAATGACAAGGTATCGATCATGACAGTGGGTTATGGCTTGTCGCAGTCAACCGACGGCTCAGTGTTTCCGTGGAACTTTCCCTTATTAGGCACCTACTGGACCGCAGCCGATATCATGATTCAGGATATCGCTAAGCGCGAGGGTGGCCTGGATAAATTAAAGGGCAAAAAAATCGCCTTGGTGTATCACGACTCACCTTACGGCAAAGAGCCGATTGCCTTATTACAAGCGCGTGCCAAAAAAGAAGGCTTTGAGCTTTTGCTGTATCCCGTAACAGCGCCTGGGGTCGAGCAAAAATCAACTTGGTTGCAGATTCGTCAGTCGCGTCCAAACTATGTGTTGCTCTGGAGCGCCGGCATCATGACACCTACTGCGTTGCGCGAAGCACAGGCAACCGGTTATGCGCGCGACAAGATGTATGGCATCTGGTGGGCCGCGTCAGAGGGTGATGTGAAGGATCTGGGCGATGTCGCTAAAGGCTATAACGCCGTGACGATTCACAATACGGCAGGCCGCGGTAAGGTGCACGATGAGCTCAAGGCCTTGGTCTACGACAAAGGGCAGGGCAGCGACACAAACGGCACGACAGTCGGCACCATTGCCCACACGCGCGGCATGGTGATCTCGATGTTGACCGTTGAGGCGATTCGGGCCGCCCAAGAAAAGTTTGGCAAAGGCAAATCGGTGACGCCAGAGCAAGTACGCTGGGGTCTTGAAAATTTGAACCTGACCCAAGAGTATCTCGAGACAATCGGGTTTGGCGAGTTGATGCGACCCGTTAAAACCAGTTGCGACAATCACACTGGCGATGACTGGGCGCGCATCATTACTTGGGATGGTGCCAAGTTTCAGATCAAACCCGATTGGTATCGCTCGGACGCCAGCATTGTGACGCCGCTGGTCAAAGAGTTTGCAGAGAAATATGCAAAAGATAAAAACCTGACCACTGTGAAGTGTGCGGGCTGACCTGAACGCCAATGTTTGAACGATAGGAACGTGCTATGACCCTTCCCGTGCAGCAGCAGTCTTCACCACCTTCAGCAAGCACACCCATTTTGCTGGATGTGAACGGGATTGAGGTGATTTACAACCATGTCATTCTGGTGCTCAAGGGGGTGTCGTTGCAGGTTCCTGAAGGTAAGATCGTGGCCCTTTTGGGCGCCAATGGTGCTGGTAAGACCACCACACTGCGCGCAATTTCAAATCTGCTGCGGGGTGAAAGAGGTGATGTCACTAAGGGCGATATTTTGTACCGCGGTGAACGCATCGACCGACTCACGCCCTCAGATCTGGTCAAGCGCGGCGTGGTTCAAGTGATGGAAGGGCGTCACTGCTTTGCGCATTTAAGTATTGAAGATAATTTGTTAACGGGTGCCTATACACGCAATCTTGGTCGTGCGGATTTGGCGGCCGCGCTTGAGCGGGTCTACCAATATTTTCCGCGGCTCAAGCAGCGCCGCGGCAGTCAGGCGGGCTACACCTCGGGCGGCGAGCAGCAGATGTGTGCCATTGGGCGCGCCTTGATGGCGCAACCAAATATGATTTTGCTCGACGAACCCTCAATGGGCTTGGCCCCGCAAATCGTCGAAGAAATTTTTGAAATTGTTAAAGATTTAAATCAGCGTGAACGCGTAAGCTTTTTGCTTGCCGAACAAAATACCAACATCGCGTTGCGGTATGCCGACTACGGCTACATCCTCGAAAATGGTCGTGTCATGATGGACGGCGAGGCTCAGGCGTTAGCAGAAAACGAAGACGTTAAAGAGTTTTATCTGGGGATTTCAAGCGGTGAGCGAAAGAGCTTTCGCGAAAATAAATTCTATCGTCGCCGCAAGCGCTGGCTGGCTTAACTCTTAAGAGACCGATTCATGTCAGAGTTTTTTGATGCGCTCGAAACCCGCGATCCCGCGCAACGCGAGCAGGCGTTGCTGACAGCCTTGCCGCAAGCGCTCGGCCAAGCTGCGGCGCGCGCGCCCGCGATCGCGCGTCAACTCGGGCAGCTTGATCCGCACGCGATCACGACCCGTGCGGCCTTGGCGATGGTGCCAGTGATTCGTAAAACCCAATTGCTTGAGCTTCAGCATGAGGCGCGTACTCGCGTGGCCGCCGATGGGAGCGTGATTGAGCGTGTGTTCGGTGGTTTCTCGAGCATCGGCTGGGGTGCAACGCAGCGGGTGTTTGCTTCGCCAGGCCCGATTTATGAGCCCGAGAGTGCGCGACCAGATTACTGGCGCTTTGCGCGTGCGCTGTATGCGGGCGGCTTTCGCGCCGGCGATCTGGCGCACAATTGTTTTTCATATCACTTCACACCGGCTGGGTCGATGATGGAGTCGGCGGCTCACGCAGTCGGTTGTACGGTGTTTCCGGGAGGCGTTGGACAGACCGAGCAACAGGTCCAGGCGATTCGTGATTTGCAGCCGGCTGGTTATATGGGCACGCCCAGCTTTTTAAAGATCATTCTTGAAAAGGCTGACGAGCTTGGCATTGAACTCGTTTCGTTAAAGCGCGCGCTGGTGTCTGGCGAAGCGTTTCCGCCTTCATTGCGAGATTGGTTGGGTGCGCGCGGGATTCAGGGTTATCAAGCCTATGGCAGCGCCGACTTAGGCATGATCGCGTTTGAGACGCCTGCTCGCGAAGGCCTCGTGTTGAGTGAAGACCTGTTGCTTGAGATTGTGCGCCCCGGTACAAATGATGTCGTGCCAGAGGGTGAGGTTGGCGAGGTGGTGATCACTTCGTTCAATCCTGATTATCCTTTAGTGCGTTTTGGCACGGGGGACCTGTCTGCCATCCTGCCAGGTATTTCACCTTGCGGACGCACCAATACACGGATTCGTGGTTGGCTTGGTCGGGCCGATCAGACGACCAAAGTACGTGGGCTGTTTGTACATCCGGGCCAGCTCGCTGAGGTGGCGCGTCGTCACCCACAAGTCGCGAGAGTGCGGCTTGTGATCAGCGGCACAACGGGCGCTGACGGGATGCTGTTAAGGGTTGAGGCGTCGGCGGCTGATCAAGCGCTGATGCAGTCGTTAACCAGCGCGGTACGCGATGTCACCAAGCTGAGAGCAGATGTCGAGATTGTGTCGGTGGGTAGCTTGCCGAATGACGGTAAGGTGATTGATGATCTTCGCACGTATACCTGAGGTATTTAGGCGCCAGCGGCTGCGCAGGCCGAGCGAAGCACTGCAAGGCAAGAAGTAGCGGATATCATCGATCGGTGCAGGCTGGCTTATTGAACGCTGAGCGTGCCACGCATGATCGGCGAGTGACCAGGAAACGTGCATAAAAAGACATACGGCTCGCCGACTTTTAGTTGCGCCACGGCAAACGTCACAGCAGTGGTTTCGCCCGAACCGATCAATTTGGTATGGGCAAGCACTCGCTTATCATTTTGATCAACGTGATGGGCGTCGACGCCCGCTAACATGCCAGTACGTGCCACCCCATCAAGATCACTTTTTTTTGTGAGCACCCAGTTATGTGACATGGCCAGAGGCGGCAGATGCCCCGTGTGTGTCAGTGTGACGGTAAAGTCTTTACAAGTGGCGGGCACCGTGATGTGCGAGGGGCTAAAACGCAGTGCGTCATCTGTTTGGAGGGTGACGCTGCAATCGTTCGCGCGTGCAACGTCTGCAGTGATCCCCATTAAAAAGCCCGAGACGATGCCAGCGTACAGCAAGCCGCGCAGGAAGTTAAATCGTTGATAGTGCTTGTACATAGTGTGGTGACTCGTTTAGCTGACCGATCGCGCAGGGATGCGCACAAACTGACCGTGACCTCGACGTTCAATGTGCCCCTCAAGTTCAAGGGTAAAGAGTTCGACCTGCAATTGCGCCGGCGCCAAACCGGTACGACGTTGCAATTGATCCTCAGTGACAGGATCGTAGCCGATTGCGCGCCAGATAGGTGAGCTTGGTGTCGGCGGCGAGGCTGTTTGGATCAAGCCCTTAGTTACCGTTTGTGCAAGGTTGGCGCTAGGTTGTAATTCAGCCAGGATATCGGCCCCTGACTCAACGAGCTTGGCGCCTTGTTTGATCAGGGCGTGGGGGCCGCGCGCGAGCGGCGAATGAATTGAGCCTGGGATGGCAAAAACCTCGCGCCCCATGTCGACGGCAAGTCGGGCGGTAATCAGTGAGCCACTTTTGAGCGCGGCCTCAACTACGACCACCCCGAGGCTTAGGCCTGCCACGATTCTGTTGCGCTTTGGAAAATGTGCTGCGAGTGCTGGTCGACCCAACTCAAACTCAGACAAAATCAAACCGTCCGCCGAGAGAATATCTTCGGCAAGCGCGCGATGCGACGCTGGGTAAATGATATCGGCACCTGTTCCTAAGACTGCGATGGTGCCGCCGTGTTCTGAGCCCGCTTCAAGGGCGCCCCGGTGAGCGGCCGCGTCGATGCCATGCGCTAAGCCACTAATAATCGCAAAGCCCTGCTGCGCCAGATATAAAGCAAAGGCGTGAGCATGATCAAGGCCGTCAGCCGTTGCGTTACGTGCACCGACTAACGCAAGCGCGTCTTGCTGAAGTCGACGCAAGGCCCCTCGTGCGTAGAGTACGAGCGGCGCATCGGGCATTTGCCGCAATCGTTCTGGGTAGAAAGGGTGTGCGGGGGTAATGAGTGCGTGGCCGGGTTCGCGCGCCCAGCGCAGTGCGCGCTCAATGTATTTGGCCGCGTCAGCGCTTAAAGCTTGTGTCAGCTGAGCAGCTAGCGGTGCAGCGAGTATGGCGTGCAACGTAGCATACGACGCTTGATACAGCGTGCACGGATCTTCGAATGTTTGCAACAATCGGTGGGCGTGTATCGTGCCAATGCCAGGTTGCAGGCTTAGGCGCAGCCAAGCGGCGAGCGCGTCTTCAGACAGAGTATTTTGCATGCCGCCGAGTGTGCCACGAACCGGGTTGCGCACGACATCAAAGATAGGCTCAAAATATCCATGTATTTAACTGGAGGCAAGCGACATGCAACTTGCTGTCGCGCCTAACCGAGCGTGTCAACAGTTCGGTTAAGCGCGCAGTTCAGCCCAGCATCAGGCTTTAATTTTCGACTTTGATGCCGGCATCGCGAATTGCCTTGCCCCAAAACGCGTAGTCTTTGGCGATGTAGTCAGCAAACTCTTTCGTTGAGCCATACAAAGGCACTAAGCCTGCAGCGTTGAGTTTCTTGCCAACCTCAGGGTCAGCCGAGGTCTCAATAAACGCTTTGGCAAGTGTTGCGATGATGTTGTGAGGTGTTTTTGGTGGAGCGACCACGCCGACCCATGAGGGGGCGACCACGGGTGTGCCTTGCTCGGTTAATGTTGGAATTTCGTTAATCAGTTCGACGCGTTTTGACGAGGCCACGCCATAGGGTGTGAGCTTAGTTTTGAAGCCTGCCGCTAACGGTGCTGGCACCAGTGCCAGATCAACCTGACCACCCATTGCCGCTTGGGCTGCCGGTGCAGCGCCTTGGTAGGGCACGTGCAGCATCTCGGTTTTTGTCACCTGAAGAAATTGCGCCATCGCGATATGACCGGCGCTGCCATTGCCCCAGCTTGAGTAACTGAGCTTGCCCTTTTTTGCCAATTCAATGAGCTCGGGTACATTTTTAGCTTCAAGGCCGGGGCGGCCCATCAGAACGAAGTTCACAACCGCTGACGGTGCGATCGGCACAAACTCTGCCGAAATGAATTTTGGGTTGGGATAAAGCGCGGGGTACATCGAATAGGTATCTGCGCTTGAGAGCAGCAAGGTATAGCCATCCGGTGCTGCGTTGAACACGGCTTCGTGTGCGACCGCGCCGTTGGCGCCTGCGCGATTTTCAACGACTACAGTTTGTCCAAGCTTATTGCCCAAGGCGTTGACGACGATGCGCGCAATGGTATCCGAGCCGCCACCGGGTGGGTAAGGCACGATCAGCTTGATGGGCTTATTGGGCGCCCAGGCCGCAGGCGCTTGGGCGCTTGCGATAAACGGAGTGACGCCAAGTGTTGCTGCCAGGGCGAAGCCTTTTAGCAAACCACGGACTTTTTTGTTTACAAGCGCTACCTGAGTGTCTTTCGCACATTTGGTGAGTTTCATGTTGTCTCCTTGCTGTTGTTTGAGCAGGTTGCTCGGGTCGGGGTAAGTCTTATTGAGTTGTCATTATTTACCAGTAAATTTTGGCGGACGTTTTTCGTTAAAGGCGCGAATCCCTTCCATGCGATCATCGGTTGCCACTAAGCGGCTGTAGGCTTCTACCTCAAAGAACATGCCGGTACGCATATCCATTTGCAAACCAAAGGTGATTGATTTTTTTGCCTGGCGCACAGCGATCGGGGCGTTGGCAAGAATCCGTTGTACGAGCTTCATGGTTTCTTCGCGCAGCGCCGCTTTGGGATATACATGATTGAGCAGACCAAAGCTTAACGCTTCTTGCGCATCAAACGGATCGCCTGTGAAGATCGCTTCTTTGGCGCGCCGCACACCAATGGCACGAGGTAGCTGCTGGGTGCCACCGCCACCGGGCATGATGCCGCGTTTGACTTCAGCAAAACCAAAGCGTGCATTGTCTGAGGCCACAATAAAGTCACACGACAAGGCGAGCTCAAGCCCACCGGCAATCGCAGCACCGTTGACGCAGGCAATCGTGGGTACCGGGCAATCGTAAATGGCACGCGCCATACGTTCAAACAAATAATGTTGAGTGTTGAACTGCGCATCGGTCATGCCATCGCGCTCTTTGAGATCGGCGCCGCCACAAAAAATAGTTTCGCCAGCGCCCGTTAAGACAACGCAGCGAAACTGTTCAGGCGAGGCCTCGAGCGTGCCGAACACTTGTATCAACTCTTCGCCCATGGTGGTGTTCAGGGCGTTGGCGACTTTAGGGCGATTTAGTTGAACGACCAGCAAGCCTTCAAAGGGCGAAGACAGCGCTAGCGTTTGATAAGGTGTGGCAAGATTAATCGTAGCAACAGACATCATGTCTCCGAGTTGGTTTGCTGGTTGACTGGGTGCAGCAAATAATCGTGTTCACCCAGTGTAGGCGTGTTGCCCGCCAAGGGCGGACGTTGACCGTTAAAAGACAGCGGCAAGGCAACCGTGGTGGCTTTGCCATCTGGGGTTGTGCGCAAAATATCAAGCGCTTGTGTTTGTTCGTTGGCGATCACGCGATCAACCGTTTGAATTGGGCCGCACGGAATCGACACCGCTTCAAGTTTGGCAAGCCAGGTCTGAGCCGGCAATTCTTTAAAGCGCGCTTGTAACAATTCGATGAGCGCAACACGATTTTCGACGCGACCACCGTTGGTGATGAAGCGAGGGTCTTGAGCCAGTGCTGGCAACTCCATCGCGTGACACAGTCGTGCGTAGAGCGCGTCGTTGCCTGCTGCGACCAAGATCGCACCGTCTGCGCAGTCAAACACTTGATACGGCACAATATTTGGACTGCTTGAACCGCTACGCTTGGGTAAGGCCGCGCCTGCGAGTACATCAGACAGAGGCACCATCATCCAGGCCAAGGCGGTTTCGTAGAGCGAAACATCCACAATTTGACCACGTCGTAGCGGATCGGCATCACGCGTGCGTAGCGCCGACAGCACGCCTATGACGGTCCACATCCCCGTACCCATATCGTTCAGCGATAAGGGTACTCGACTCATCGCGTCGCCTTCGTGTCCCAAAATACTCATCATGCCGCTGTAGGCTTGCGCCAGTGGGTCGTAGCCCGGTTTGTCGCTAAGTGGCCCGTTGGCGCCGAACGCACCAAGATTGCAGTAGATCAGAGAGGGTTGTTCAGCGGTGAGCTCCTGAGCGCCGAGCCCATGACTTTCAAGGTTGCCTGGTTTTAGGTTTTGAATCACCACATCGGCGTGTTCAAGGATAAAGGCGCGCACGCGGGCGACACACTCTTTATCACTAAAGTCGGCGCGAATACTTTGTTTGCCGTTATTCATCGCATGAAACAGCGCGGCCGCGCCTTCGATAAAAGGTGGCCCCCACCCACGGGCGTAGTCGCCTGTGGTTGAGCTTTCGATCTTTATCACGCGTGCACCCAGCTGCGAAAAAATTTGGCCGGCGTACGGTGCGGCAATGCTATGACCGATTTCAATCACGCACACATCGGCCAAGGGTAGTGGCTGAGTCATTCGATATTTCCTTGATAACCGTACAGCGAGCGCGCCGCATCAAGCGTGATGTAGCCGTCTAGCAGATCAGCTTCGATTGAGGCAACAGCGCGCTCTTTCGGGTCGCCGTAGCCACCGCTGCCAGCGGGTTGTAAAAGCACTCGATCGCCTAAGTGCACGATCTCGGTTGCACCTTTGCTTGGCATGGTGCGTTCGGTGCCGTCAGGGCTCACGATGCGGCATTCAAACAGGCCGCCCGCCAAGCCGCCAAAATAGCCTTCTGGGGCCGCCTGGCCGCGTTCGCCTGCCGCTGTCACGGTGGCTTCTTCGAAGCCGACGCGGTAAGTACGCCGTGAGGTTAAGCCCCCACGCCACTGACCAGCGCCGCCGCTGTCGGGTACAAGCGCCCAGGCTTCGACGGTGATGGGCATGGTCTGTTCGATGAACTCAACTGGCAAGGCGCCCGCATTGCCCACATAGACGCGAATGCCATTAATGCCATCGCGTGTCGCACGCGCACCCATGCCGCCGCCATGCGGTTCGACCAGGCTGATGAATTCTTTGCCAGTGCGGCGTACGCGTGCTTCGTTGGGGTCGCGTCCGCCAAAGACGCCCGAACAGGCTGCGCAGTTGCTTTGACCTATCACGCGTTCGGGTACGGCTTGCGATAATGCTTTTAAGCAGAGGTCGATCACACGAGGTGAGGTCTCGGTGTTGCCGCTCACAACCGAGGCCGGAAAGGTGCAGTTCACGATGCTGCCCAAGGGCGCTTCGATCGTCACGGGGCGATAGCACCCTTGATTAATGGGTATCGCCACATCGGTCAGGGCCTTGACCGTAAACCAGGTGCTGTTGCAGGTGACGGCCAAGGGGCAATTGATTCCACCGCGTGCTTGTTTGCCCGTACCGGTGTAATCAAAGTGAATCTGATCGCCCGACACCGTCACTTTGACTTTGATTGGGATATTTGCGCCCGACCAACCGGGCGACTGCACGCCCTCAACGAAATCTTCGGCTTCATACACGCCATCAGGGATGCCGCGAATCGCTTCGCGCATCAAGGTTTCAGAATGGTCGAGCGAGCGCTTCATGGCGTCGCGCAAGGCGTCTGCGCCATACTTCTTGACCAAGGACTGAATCCGTTGATCGCCAACAAAGGTGCCGGCATACTGTGCTTGGATATCAAGTAGCCGACCTTCCGGATCGCGTGTGTTGCTGACAATCATGTTTTGCACGTCGCGTACGATTTCATCGTTACGAAACAGCAGCACAGGTGGGATGCGAATCCCTTCGCCATAAATATCCCATGTGTTCAGTGCGTAACTGCCGGGTGCTTGACCACCGATGTCGTTCCAGTGACCGCGTGTCATCACAAAGGCGACGATTTCATTGTCGACAAAGACCGGGCGTGTGATCTGAATATCAGGCTGGTGATTCCCCCCGCCCAAGTAGGCATCGTTGCTGATGATGACATCGCCTGGACGCAGATTATCGCGACCAATCGCTTCGACGGATACCTTGGTTGAGATCACGGCTGAGCCCAACATCGTAGGGATGTCGTTTCCTTGCGCGACGAGTTGCATCTGCGCGTCAAAGACAGCAGCGGAGGCGTCAGCACCCAAATGCATGATGGGACTGGCGGCAGTGCGCATCATGGCGATCTTCATTTCACGCGCGATGGCGTAAAGTGAATTGCGCAGAATTTCGTAAACAATCGTTTGCATGTTGACCCTAGAGAGAAATACGCAAATTGCCGACCGCATCAGTCCGGGCAGTCTGACCTGTTTTGAAAATCAGGCAGCTGCTCTGTTCTTCAATGATGGCCGGGCCCTCGATGACGGCAAGTGGTGCCAGGTTTGCGCGCTGGTAAGTGGGTAACGCCTGCATGCGACCGTCAACATAGACCTCGCGCGTGCGCTGTGCCAAGTGAGCTTGTGCTGCGACATTTTTTGATGACTGCTGCACCACGCCTCGCCAGCCTGTAGGCACGCTGGCTTGAACGCGCAAATTCACCAAGACAATCGGTTGGTTGGGTTTGGTGAAGTTCCACATACGTTTGTGGTTCAGTTCAAAACCTGAACGAAGGGTTGCAAGGAGCTTGTGTTGTTCAGACTCCTCAAGCAAGTTGGCAGGAATATCGACCGAGATCGAGGCGGGCTGACCGGTATAGCGGCAATCTGCTCGAAAATGTGTTTGTACGACGTGGCTGCTTTGCTGCGTGCCAAACGTGTCGAGCGCCTGCTGTTTCAGTGCGGCGCATAGCGCTGCAATCGCTACTGGCGTCATGGCTTCGAGTTCAGTTTCAACCGCAGTTTGCCCATCAAACTGGCGATCTGCCACGATCATGCCGAAGGCACTGAACAGGCCGGGCAAGGGCGGCACAACGACCTCTTTAATTTCGAGTTCTTCAGCTAAATCGATCGCGTGTACTGGGCCAGCGCCCCCGTAGCACATGTAAGACAACTCTCGTGGATCAAAGCCACGTTCGACCGTCATCAGGCGCATAGCCTGCGCCATGAGCGCGTTGGCCACCACTCGCACAGTCCATGCCGCTTCAAGTGCTGAAATGCCGAGCGGTTTAGCCAGATGTTCTTCTACAGCGTTCGCCGCGGCTTGAGCATCAAGTTTAAACTCGCCGCCTAAAAATGAGTTCGGATCAACGTAACCTAGCAAGACGTTGCAGTCTGTGACGGTGGGGCGCTTGCCGCCACGGCCATAACAGGCTGGGCCCGGATCCGCCCCCGCGCTTTGTGGGCCAATATGCACCCCGCCACCGCTGTCAATCCAGGCGATCGAGCCG
>CAIZGG010000194.1 GCA_903932425.1 uncultured beta proteobacterium
ATACCATCTTTGAAGATTGTGATTTAAGTGGGGCCTTGCTTACAAACGCAAATCTTGGTGCAGCGCAATTAATCAACACTTCGTTGCTAGACGCTGACCTTCAGGGCGCACAAGCGCTAGGCGCACATGCTCATCGCGCCGACTTTAGTCAATCCAATCTGACTCGCTCTAATTGGACACAGTCTATGTTTGACGAATGCCAGTTTCGTCAAACGGTTATGATGGCGATCGGCTTCGAAGGCGTAGATTGTTACCAGTGTCAGTTTGAAGAGGCCGATTTAAGCGGGTCGCGATTAATGCAATGGACAGCCCCCGACACCGACCTCTCGTCCGCTTGTTTAAAACAGACCAATCTCAGCAAAGCCTATTTAATTGGTTCGAATTTAACCGGGGCGATATTATCGGATTGCGATTTAACCTTAGCCTTATTCAACCGCTGCAAACTTGATCGTGCGGTTTTTAACGGGGCGATACTGAACACGACCCAGTTTGCGCAAGCCAGTCTGACTGGTGCATCGTTCGAAGGTGTAAAAGCTCAGCTTCTGAATCTGACTCAGGCAAATCTGAGCAAGGCGGTGCTTCGGACTGGCGTGTTTGAAATGTGCAATTTTTCTGAGGCCAAGTTATGCCAAGTCAATGCGCAGCAGGCCCACCTCAACAAATGTGTATTGATCAGGGCTGACTGCACTGAATCTTTGTGGTCAGAAGCCTCTCTTGAGAGCTGTGACTTGTCGCACGCGATCTTCAATAGTGCCTTGATGTCGAACTGCACTCTTGCAACCGTTAACTTACACGCACTTCACGAAAAGAACTGCCACTGGCACGGGGCAAAACTCACAGGCGTGCTTCGCACCGACCCTGCCTTGCTACGCGCTGAAAGTTGGCAAGCGTCCACCTAACCAACACTATCGAATTCAACGACTCACACATCGCTCCCAACGATAAGGATTTCAGAGATGCCTACAAGCTTAGAGCGCCCTAGCGTGCCGCAGTCAACGCCCTCTCCAGCGATGGTCCATGCGATTGTCTCCGGACATACTGAACAGTGGTTTTTTTTGCAGACTGCGCGTGGCGAACTACGTGCCCGCTGCGCCGTCAGCTGCCTCATTGTCCCTGAGATTGGAGATACTGTTTTGTTGAGTGTTTCAGAAGAGCCCATGTCGTCTTACATTTTGTCCATACTTTTACGCCCACACGGTGACCACAGTACGCTAAGCATCCCTGGAGGGGCAATACTCAAAACGACGCAAGGTCAGTTAGTGATTCAATCTGAGGCGGTGAGCATTCATGGCAAGCAAGCCCTGAATTTCGACACAACAGCTTTGGCCGTTCGAGCGCTTGAGGCTGAAGTTCGGATCACTCGCTTACAAAGCTGGTTTGAACACGCTCAGACCTTTGTCAGCGCCCTCAAACTGGTTGCAAAAAGCACAACGACATCGGTCGAGCGTCGGATACTCAAAGCCAGAGAGAGCTTCAAATGGGTTGAGCAGGTTGATGAAACGCGCGCGGGCCGAGTGCGCCTGGACATTGAAGGTCGTTGTCAGATGCAGTCGCGGCACACCTCAATTAAGTCCGAGGGATTGGTCGCGATTGACGGAAAAAAAATTAACCTAGGGTAATACGGCGCGCCATGTCGAAGGCGGAGCCCGCACAAGCACTGCGTTCGAACACAACGAGCTGTCCCAAATACTCACGAATGGAGTCTGCGATGTATGTATGTACGATTGCCACAGGTCAAGCAATGGCGATGCCTGACACCTGCAAAACGCCCGCGCCCCCGGCCTCGCCCATCCCGATCCCTTACCCAAACTTCGCGATGACACAAATGGCGAGTCCAGCCTCGACCAAGGTGCTTGTCGGCGGATCCCCTGCGCTCATGAAAACCTCTGAGATTCCGATAACCAGCGGTGACGAACCTGGGGTTGCAGGAGGTGTGGTTTCAGGCTCGTTTATACAAAAAGCTCAATTCACAGCAGCCAGCATGGTTGTGTCATTTGAAGGAAAAGGTGCTGCACGCATGGCTGATCCCATGCAGGCTAACAAGGGAAACGCCATGGGGATGATCAGCGTAGCGAGTCAATTCACCGTCGACGCTAATTGAACTGCGTTTAGGTTGCAGCAAAAG
>CAIZGG010000195.1 GCA_903932425.1 uncultured beta proteobacterium
ATCATCTTGTTATACCAATCAATAAACTCCTCACTAACACCAGGAGGAAAACGAGTGGATTCGTTGGTTGCCGCTAGCCAGGCATCCAGACCTAAGACGCTCAGCGCATTGGACCAAGTACCGTGGCCCATTGCGTAGGTCTGTTGCCACTTCGGACCATAAAAAACCGGCGTACCGATGAGCGAAAGTGTTTTGATTCTTTCTGGGTATTTCGCGGCAAAAGCCAAGCCGATACAGCCCCCAAATGACTCGCCGCAGTAGTGGACGGAATCAATATTGAGTGCATCAAGTGTTATGCACAGGTCGTCAAGATACTTCTCCATCGTTAAATCCTGCGTACCATCGAAATCACTCGGGGTGTTTGTCACAGCTCTTAGGTTCGGTCGGAGCAAGGGAAATGTGCCTGATAATTCCGCGACCCACGTCGTCCAGATCGAGGCGTTTCGTCCAAAACCATGCTGAAGTAAAAGTGGCGATTTATCTTGCCGCCATGGCTCTGTGAAATCATCTGTTTCGACGGACAGTTCAAATTTACCGTTTTCGATTTTTTTTAATGTCATGAAGGGCTCGCTATGATTTTCGAATAATGGCGGCTGAAGTGATTATTGATCCAACACAATATTTCGTGATTTCGCCATACTGGCCCACCGAGAAATTTCATCGTCAATAAATACTGAAAACGCTTGAGGTGAATTTCCTATAAGCGTATAGCCTTGCTTAAGCAGGCGATCTTCAAGCATTTGATCTGATAGTGCTAGCTGTATCGCTTTTGAAAGCTGATCAATGATGGATGAGGGAGTGCCCTGCGGCACAAATACGCCATGCCACGTCTGGATGTCAAAACCCGTGAGTCCTTGTTCGGCAACGCTTGGGATTGCAGAAAATTGAGGTAAACGACCGGGTGAAGAGACGGCAAGAGCCTTTAACCGGCCACTATTGATATAAGCGGCACTAGAGAGTGGACTGGCAAAATAGACTGCCACACGACCACCAAGAACATCGCTAATGGCTCCTGTCCCACCTTTGTAGGGTATATGCAACATATCAATCCCCGCCATTGCATTGAGTGTCTCACCAGCAAAGTGTGCGGCACTTCCTACGCCGGCTGAGGCAAACGAAACTTGTCCAGGATGTTGTTTGACATACTGAATCAACTCATTCAGGTTGTTTACCCCTAGCGATGGAGCCGCTACCAAAATCATGGGAGCCGTCACGACCAAGCTGACAGGTTGCAAAGCGGCGCGTAAATTAAAAGGCAGCTTTCGTAACGAGGCGTTAACCGCGAAAGGAGAAGTGTCGTAAAGAAGTGTGTAGCCGTCGGCTGGGGCCCGTGCCACAAGGGCCTCGCCAACAGAATTCCCAGCACCCGGACGATTATCGACAACGATGACTTGCCCAAGAATACTGCTCAAACGCCGAGCGAGTTCACGGGCTGTTTCGTCTGCGCCTCCCCCTGCGCTGAAAGGAACAACCATCTGGACTGGATGACTCGGGTAACTCGCTTGGGCGAGCGATGCCGAGCTGGGGCCCAGGGCGAGGCAGGCCATCACTAGAGCCCTATGAAAATAATTGCTGAATCTACTGCTGGGCACAGGACCGTTAGTTTGTGTACCTTTTTTCATAGGGTTATTTTTATAAAAATTATTTTGCAATTAAAAAAGAAATCTACGCGACTCACCACCGATCTTTAATCTTTAGGATGTCACTCTGCCTTCAGATCGATATCTCTGGCAACTTTTCCCCAGACCGCATAGTCCTGATCGATGACCCGCCCGAACTCTTCGGGTGAGCCTCCGACAATGACGTCGCCCTTGATATACGCTTTAAATTCATCGCTTGCAATCACAGCACCAATGTCAGCATTGAGCTTAGTGATGACCTCTTTAGGCGTTCCTCTGGGGACTGTGATGCCAGAAAAAGTGGTCGCTTCAAAATCTTTAAAACCAAGTTCTTGCATGGTCGGTATGTTAGGCAGGTTAGCCAGGCGGCTTCGGCTCGTGACCGCCAGCATACGCAAGCGACCAGCTTCAGCCAAAGGCGTCCACGTTGTGACGTTATCGACAACAACCTGCAAGTTGCCATTTAGGATATCTGCCTGGACTTGAGGCGTGCCTTTATAGGGGACTGCGTTCATGTTGATACCAGCAACATTATTGAACAAAATCCCAACGAAGTGCCCAGCCGAACCGTAGCCTGGTACACCAAAGTTGATTTGACCTGGTCGCGCTTTAGTCAGTGCGATCAACTCTGCCACGCTATGCGCTGGTACATCGTTATTAACAAGAATGGCATCAGCGGATTTGATCACCATAATGACGGGCTCAAAATCCCGTTTTGCATCAAAGCCAGGATTTTTGTAAATATTTGGATTAATCACATGGGTAGCGGTATTCGAAACCAAGAGGGTATAGCCGTCGGCCGGTTGGCTAGAGTCGTAGGCTGCACCGATATTTCCAGCTGCGCCGCCCTTATTCTCGATAATGACCGGAACCTTCCATTTTTTAGAGAGTCCATTGCCCAACCAGCGACCAATGTTATCTGACTGTCCACCAGGAGGAAACGGAACTACGATGGTGACCGCACGGTTAGGAAAATCTGTCTCGGCCATCGTACAGGCACTCAAGCCAAGCAGAACAATGGTCAACAGACTGTGCAAACGCCTGAGCATAAATAACCCCTATTGAATTTTATTTGTCAGGATACCTCATGTCCGAGCGACGTTTCGCGAAGCAAAATCAATATTTTGGAGCAAATGAAAACGGCCCACATCGCTGTGAGCCTTGTTATTCTTGGTGCCCCCGTGAGTCGAACACGGCACTAACAGGTTATCAGCGCAGACAACCGAACAAAAAATTCGAACATCAAGAGCTTGAGTGACCCTTAGATCGCGGCAATCGCACTAACCGTACTCTTCAATATCAACCAATGGAAATTGGTAAGGAAGGCGGCTCTTTCCTCACACACTGGGCCATGACCTCAGCCGCCTCTAAGCCCATCGTTACTGCCTTCGCTAAACCACCAACATAGCCCGCCGTCGATCCACCTTCAAGGCCACCGGTCGTTGCGCCGACAGCAAATAAACCTTCAATCACTTGGTCTTTTTGATCGAGTACACGCGCACAGCCATCCGTTGCAATGCCCCCCATCGTGTAAGTAATGCCGGCGCAAAGAGGAACAGCGAAAAACGGTGGTTCAAGAATCATACTGGGTATAAACTTGTTTACGGATCGCGGGGGCTTTAGCTCACTAAGCGCATTCATTTTCACATGCTGATTGTACGACTCGACCGAATGAATGAGCGCTTCAATCTGTATTCCAGCCGCTTGAGCGAGTGACTCTAACGTTGAAGCTTCAAAAACGGTTCCACCCTTTTTAATTAGTGAGGGATTAGGGCAAGACAATCTTGAGTGCTTTCCAGCCGTTCTCCAAATTGCGCTGTCAAAAACTGCAAAAGTTGACAATGGGTCATCTAGCTTCGCAATCTGATTAGCCTGATAGATTCCACCTAACCCTTCATTCATAAACCTTAAGCCATTACGTTGAACTGCCATGCCAACGCTCACAACTCGATCCATGATCGGATAAGGCCAAAGCCCAGCGTGATTAAATACCGATTGACTCAAGACGTGACCATAAAAGGTATCCATACCGATCAATTTCGCACCCAGCATTTGAGCCATTCTGATGCCATCTCCCACCCCAGTTGGTGCACACCGCTGAAACAAAGCCTTGGGGCTAGGTGAGATGTAACGGCTCAGCATCTCAATATTTCCCTGAAAACCTCCATCCGCTATGACAACATTTTTTGCTAGGTAAGTGCGCGTCTGCTCAGAGACCGAAGCCGTCACCATAAACCTTTTATCGAGCCGCTTCTCAAGCGCTAAAACATGACTCGCTCTTGAGAGGATTCCAGCGCGTCCGAGCAACTTCGCTTCAAGTTGTCGCAACATCACGTCGCCGCCTCGTCCCCGCCACGGCACGTCGCCGCTTAAGACTCTTGGAGGTGCCAAAACCCACCAATACGCCTCTTGCGGCATTGCTTTAATCAGCCTGATGCCTTGTGTACGCAACCATTTAAGTGCGGGGATTGCGTTCTTGGCCACGGTACTAGCAATCTCTGACGAGGCAAAATCTGGTACAGACTGCCAACCAAAGGCAGCATTCACGCGCCTAAGCAAGTTATTTTTGTAGATAGCCTCCCATTAACCGCTCTGGGTAAAATCGACAAAAAAGCACTACGTGCAGAGTTCTGGTCGTCCAAGACACGCGGAGTCAACTAAAAAGCCCTGGTTGTCTGGGGGTTAGTTCTGCAACGTTTTATAAGTGGCGTGCCAAGTTCGGAGGCATGGATACTTCGATGGTGGCTGGAATGAAGGAGCTAGAGATTGAGAGCGGCCTGCAGCCGCGTTAGCGTGAATTAATACGATTAATCACATCGGCGGTGAGAACGTGACGACGGATTTTTCCTGTCGGGGTAAAGGGTAACTCATCATACAACTCAATCATCTCAGGCAGTTTGTAATCCGCAACCTGACCTTTGAGCATCTTAACGACTTCGTCCAGCGTTAATTTTGCTCCGGGCTTAAGTACAACGCAAAGACAATTTTTCTCACCTAATCTGGCATCATTCACACCAACAATTGCGGCATGCAGAATTGCAGGATGGGCATAAAGGAATTCTTCAATTTCTCGTGGAAAATATTTCTTTCCGCCGCGATTGATCATTTCTTTACGGCGACCAACGATCATGACATTGCCCGCTTCATCTACAAATTTACCGAGATCTCCGGTTCTGAACCAGTCATCGTCAGTAAATAACTCTTTATTTGCGTTGGGGTTATTAAAATACCCTAGATGCACCGAAGGACCGTAGGCAGCAATTTCACCTTCGGCGCCATAGGGAACATCGCGACCTTCTTCATCAATAATACGTAGCTCCATCTGCCCGACGACGCGACCGATCGTGCCATTGACTTTTTCCGGGTCGTCTTCAAAACGCGTAAAGGTATGGAAACCCGTTTCCAGCATGCCGTAGAGTTCTAGCAGATGCCCCTTCATATGCTGCTGGTAGGCGCGGATCGTTTCAATAGCAGCCGAGGCGCCACCGGTGATGACTACGCGCAATGAGCTGCAGTCATACTTTTGAAAGTCAGAGACGTTAAGAATCGCGAGTAGCGACGCAGGTGCCGTCGGGATAAACGTAGCACGATACTTTTCAATCAGCTCGAGTGCGCGCGTCGCCTGAAATTTTTCCATCAAGACCGCGCGCGCACCAACCATGACTGTTTGCAACAAACTCAGGTAACCCCAGTTCAGACCGACGGGTAACCAGATCAGCAGCACCTCGTCTGGCGTCACATGCATTTCGCTATTGATGACCTCTGCAGCGTAAAGGGTGGTGTTAAAACAATGCATCACCCCTTTGGGATCGCCGGTTGTTCCTGAGGTGAAAGCCATCCGCATCACCGCATCTGGACTCATATGGATACGATCGACTGCAGGCAGAGGCGATGATGTAGCCAGTCCTAGCTCAAGTGAATGCACGTTCTTTACGCTTGTTTCACCAGACACCACGACGGTTTTCAGATTAGGCAAGTCAGGGCGTAGTTCATCAATCATCGCCGGGTAATCAAACCCTTTAAAGTTTGCGGCACAGACAAACGCTTTACTGTTAGAAAAGCGCAGGATGTATTCGACTTCGCGACGCCTGAAATCTGGACTGATTTTGTTAGCAATTGCGCCAATCAACTCAAGCGAAAAGAAGACGACTGGGAATTCGACACGATTTGGAAATTGCATCGTGACAACATCGCCCGCGCTAATTCCTATGCTTTTTAGAAACGCGGCACAGCGATCGACTTCGTTTTTGAGCTGTCCATAGGTCAGGCTGCGTGTTTCGTCGATGAACACCAAACGGTCTGGATGTTCGAGAGCACGTTTTTCGATAAAGTCGTAAAAAGTCACGTCTTGCCAAGCCTGACTGTCGATAAAGCGCTTGCGTAGGCTATCGCTCATGCGTGTTTTATATTGCGGCGTGGTCATCAGTTTGATGCCTTGAGCATTGGTTGTCGGGCTAGTCATATCGATTACCTTAGCGCGCGCAGCAAGCCGCCATCGACAGGGATCGTGCAGCCTGTGATGTAGGAGCCAGCAGGTGAAACAAGTAGTCCGACCAGATTGGCGATATCTGCGGTTGAGCCAATCCGTCCAAGCGGAATTTCAGTGATCAGTTTTGCACGCACGCTCTCGGGGCTTTCCGTACCCGCAGCGAATACTTTTTGCAAACGGTCGGTATCGATATAGCCTGGACAAATCGTATTCACGTTGATGCCATACTTTGCGATTTCCATCGAAAGTGTTTTTGCATAGCCCATCAGTCCCGCCCAGGTTGCAACCGATAGTGCAAAGCCTGCGATAGGCTGAATGGCAGAGATGGCTGAAATATTCAGAATGCTGCCTGCACCCGAGGCTTTGAGGTGAGGGAGTGCTGAGCGAACCATACGGATCACGCTGAACAGATTTTGCTCGACCGCCTTTTGCCAGGCCACATCATCGAAAGAGTCGATGGGTCCAAGAGGTGGTGCGCCGTCGTTGTTAACCAGGATATCGAGCTTGCCAAATTGATCGATTGCGGTTTGAACAATACGACCGCTTTCGTCCCGATCGCGGATGTCCGCCGAGACGGGGACCACACGCACACCGTATTTACTTGAGAGCTCAGCGGCAGCAGCTTCGAGCTTAGGTACGCGTCTTGCAAAAATAACCAAGTCTGCACCTTCGGCTGCTAGACGATTCGCAATCCCAAAACCAATCCCCATACTGCCGCCGCCTACGATAGCGACTTTTCCTTTTAGTCCGAGATCCATTAGCGTTCAACTCCACTTAAAAATGCCTCGGCGTTCTTGTGAAACACCTTATCAAGTATTGCTTCGGAATACCCTTCCGCTTTCCATTCGCTCGTCAGCCGCTCAAAGGTGTAGAGCGGATAATCTCCGCCAAACAGGATTCGGTCTTGCAGGCGGCGTGCAATATCGTGCTTAAGATCGGGTGTGAAATACTTGGGTGACCAGCCGTGCAGTTCATACCAGATGTTGCGCTTGTGCATGAGTACCGCAATCGTCTCTGCCTGCCAAGGCCAGCCGGGACGTGCGGCAACGATACGCAGTAAGGGATTTCGGGCGGCAACCATATCAAGATGACGAGGATGGCAGCTATCGAGCAGGATGCCATTTCCACCGGGTAAGCCTGCGCCCAGACCGGTTGTTCCGACAAAGATCAATGCGGGGATGCAAGCCTCGATGCAAAGCTTGTAATAAGGGTCGTAGACGGGGTCGCTGGCAGGCACAGAGCCTGAGCCGTTCACCGCAAGCCCAATAAAACCTGCTTTAGAGTCGATGCAGCGGCGCAGTTCTTTGAGACCTTCTTCTTTGCCATGAAACATCGGATCAATATGAAACCAATTACCCAGAATCGCATCGGGATACTTTTTCTGCATCTCAAATGAGTAGTCGTGCAGTGGCCGGATTTCCTCGATCGGCGCAAATTTGGTAAATCCGAAATCAAGGATAACCTGTGCATTGCTGGTGCGGAAATAGGTCGCCATTTCCTCATCTGTCACATATTTTGTTTCAGAGTTCCAGGTCTTTTTTTGCTGGGCGAGTTCAGCTGCTGTGCGCAGCACATAGCCTCGTTCGGTTCCCCAGTGTGAGTGCATATCAATAAGTTTCATGTTGATTCCTGATGTTGCTAGACTTTTATTTATAAACCTAAATACGCGCGCCGGATGCTCTCGTCACCCGCGAGTTGTTCTGCTGTGCCACTGATTGCGATTTTGCCTGACTCCAGAACATAGGCATGATCAACTATTTTTAAAATCTTTCTGACGTTTTGTTCCGCGATCACTATCGTTGTTTGTCGTCGAGCGTTGATAGCTTTCGCAGTAGCAAGAATTTGATCGAAAATTTTTGGTGCCAAACCGATCGATGGCTCGTCGAGTAGGATCAGATCTGGTTGCCCCATCAGTGCTCGACCAATTGCGAGCATTTGTTGCTCACCACCCGACATTAATGCGACCATCTGATGCGTTCGTTCTTTCAGGATCGGAAACATTGTCTGTACAGCATCCAGACGTTTGGCGAATTCTGTACGGTCATTGAGGAGGTAGGCACCCATCTCCAGATTTTCTAATACGGTCATTTCTGGAAATAGCATACGACCCTGGGGAACAAGAGATACGCCTTGTTTAACGATCGCTTGAGCAGACTGGTTGGTGAGCACGACGCCGTTAAAAGCCGCTGAGCCTTCTGTCACACGCACCAGTCCAGCGATGGCTTTGAATAGCGTTGTTTTTCCCGAACCGTTGGCGCCCAGCACACCCACAATACTGCCTGGCTGGACCTGCATCGTGATGCCGTGCAGTGCCTCGACAGGTCCATAGGCTGCGTGAAGGTTTTCAATATTAAGCATCGGCATCATCCTCACCGAGGTAGGCTTCGATCGCAACAGGGTTTTGTGTGACTTCCTCGGGCGTGCCTTCAGCAATAATCTGCCCCAGGTGCAGCACGGAAATGCGGTCTGCCAACTCCATCATGATGCGCATGTTGTGCTCAATCACTACCAGGGTCATGCCATCTTGTCGTGCGATGTCTTTGAGCATCGCGATCGCACGATGGGCTTCTTCTTCAGACATACCGGAGGTCGGTTCATCGAGTAGCAATAATTTTGGCTTTGCAGCAAGAGAGCGTGCAAGATCTAGTCTTTTAAGCACACCATAGGGCAGTAGTTTGGCGGGGCGGTCAGCCACGTCATCGAGGTCAAAGCGTTTAAGCAGCTCTTCTGCATGGAGTGCCGCCTCACGCTCAGCAGCCCGTGTACCTGGTAAGCCGAGTAGTTGCCCAAAAAGGTTTTGTTTGATTTGTCTGTGCATGCCGATCAGGATATTGTCCCGTACGCTGCGATCACCAAAAATCTGAACATGCTGAAAGCTTCGGCTCATGCCCAGTTGACTGATCAGGTGCGGCTCCATATTGACCGTCTCACTCTGATCAAACAGAATTGAACCAGAGCTAGCTTTAATCGCGCCGCTGATGCAATTGATCAGTGTTGTTTTGCCCGCGCCATTCGGACCAATCAGTCCGCGAAATTCACCTGCCGGGACTTGCATCGTCACGTTTTGCAGGGCCTTTAATCCACCAAACTGCAACGAAAGATCTTTTGTTTCTAGTAAAGGAGTCGTTTGCATCGCATCAGGCTCCTGAATTTTTGTTGCGTTTCATGAGTTTGGTTTGAAACAAGCCAACCAGACCATTTGGCATAAAGACCAGACTGATTAATAAGATAATCGAGTAAACAAAGTCACCGTATTCTTTGATGCCACGTAAGGCTTCGGGTAGTCCCGTCAGGACCACTGCGCCAATTACTGATCCTGCAATGCTGCCCATCCCACCAACAACAATAAATGTGATGTAGCGCAGCGATGCCGAGACACCGAATTCAATCGGATCGATAAATCCAACAATCATGGCAAACATTACGCCAGCAAGGCCCGCATATGCAGCTGAGATCGTAAAAGCAATCAGCTTGACCCTAGCGACAGGGATGCCTAACGCCTGCGCAGCGTGGGGGCTCGTACGTATTGCATCAAAGGCACGACCAATTGGAAAGCGCATGATATTAAAGGCCATGTAAAGACTCAAGGCGAAAGCGATGACCACCAAGTAAAACTGCAGTGTTTCATTGCTCAGAGAAATTCCGAGAAACGTACCTTTCTCTATTTTGAGCCCACGAATTCCACCTGTAAGATCAGGAAACTCTTCGATCAGAATTTGTGTGAGGGAGAGAAAAGCGAGCGTTGCCAGTGCTAGGTAGATACCGCTTAAGCGACGCGCAGGATAGCCAACCAGTACGCCACCCAACGCTGAAATGAATACAGCTGCGCCAGCGCAGACTAGCATCGGCCAATGTAATTCATTGTTCAATAAAGTATAGGTATAGGAGCCGATTGCCATGAAAGAGGAATGACACAGCGAGATTTGTCCAGAGTTGCCAGTTAAGACGTTGAGCCCGAGTGCAAGAATGATGTTGATTAAAACCAGATTGAGCAGATAGAGATAATAGGTAGGTAAAACTAGTGGGGCTACGACAGCTGCGCACATCAAGCACAGTGCAATGAGCAGATTTTTTTGATTTGTTTGCATCAGATTCTCACCAGCGGTGCTTTGCCAAATAGTCCGTATGGGCGAATCAGCAGGAAAATGACCAACACCACAAAGGGAATAATATTTTTGAGCGTACTACCAAAAAATGCACCCGAATATGTCTCAAGAAGCCCTAAAATCAGTCCGCCTACAAAGGCTCCGGGCAAGGAAGTAAAACCACCGATCACTGCCGCGATGAGCGCCTTGAGAATTAAGTGACCAATTTCAGGGTTAATGCCTATCAGTGGGGCAAGCAAGATTCCGCCAAACGCACCAATTGCAGCCGAAATACCCCATGAGGTCATGAGCACGCGTTCAACATTGACGCCCATCAAACGCGCAGCCTCCTGACTTTGTGATACTGCTCGCATGGCTTTGCCTAGCGAGCTAAATTTGAAAAACCAGGCGAGACAGAACACCAGCGCTGTGGTGCAAAAAATGACCCATAAGTACTGTGGGTTCATGACCACGCCTACCAGTTTGAACGACTTAAAGGGCAGAGGGTTATCGATCGTGAAAAGATTGTCTTGCCAGTAAAGCCTGATTGCACTTTTGATAATCAGACCGATCGCAAAGGTTGCGATCACTAGTGTGAATTCAGGTGCAGCCATGATGCGCCGAATGATGGTGCGCTCGATGACGAGTCCGACTAAATATCCAATGGCAATCGTGCAGGGCAGCACAATCCAATAAGGCAAACCAAGGGCTGTCAGAACGAGTGCTGTATAGGCACCCACGGTCACAATTTCGCCTTGAGCGAAATTCAGGATGCTGGAAGCCTTGAAAGGAATAACGAGTGCGAGCGCCACCATCGCATAAATACTGCCGACCGAAAGACCGGAAATCAATAACTGCAGAGCGATAGTGATCGTCATGCTGGATTAAATGCCAAAACGAATTGTGAAACACTCGGTTCAGCGTTCAATCTGAAATATACGTGTTCAGATTGAACGCTTCACCGCAGAGAAAAGATCGTGACGCGTAGTGTCTGCCAAGCAGACTACACGTTTATTTCTTACGTTTAGTCGAAACGCTTATTCGTAACGCTTGAGTATTTCGCTTGGACGCGTTGGCTTCCAGCCGATCGGTACCCATTGACCGTCTTTAACTTCCATCACAGTGAGTGTCAGATTACCAATGTGGTGCTTATTGGTAAATGTAATGGGTGAAGCCAGCACGGATTGGGAGAAGTCTTTGATTTGCTCCAGACCACTGATCAAACTCTTGGTGGTCAGGTCAGCTCCCGCTTTTTTCATGGCTTCTGCAATGACATACATGTCTGTATAGGCCATCACGTCAAATACGTTGGGACGGCCAACGGGCAAGTTAGGATATTCTTTTTTCCATTTAGCTTCCCAAGCCTGAAGTTCGGCGTTTTTCGTACCTGGCAAAAATGGAATCAATGAAAAGCCTGTGGCGCCCTCGGCATTTTCTTTCGCCGCAGCAGTAAAGGCTTTGTCTACCATCGTGGCACCGACAAAGAATTTCTGATCGATACCGAGTTCGCGCGCTTGACGCATTGCGATAGCGGCCTCTGCCGGATTACCAAAAAAGGCAACGACCTGTGCTCCCGATTTTTTTACTTCGAGTAACTGAGGAGTGAAGTCCTTGTCACCGATATTGAATTCGACACGCGAGACGATATCTGCTTTATAGACATCTTTCAGGGTAGTGGCGAGCGCGTTACCTTCGTTTTTTGGATACTCTTCGCGACCATTCATGATCGCTACTTTTTTAGCTTTCAGACCGTCGGCGATAAATTCCGAGTACAGCTCTCCGTAGCGAGGTACTTCGGTTGTGGCGCCACGGAATAAATAGGAATTAAAGGGAAAAGTTACTGCAGGCGCTGATGCAAACGAGACATACATGACCCGTTGTTGTTCTTTGACGTAGTCGATCGTTCCGACCGTGGCATTGGAGCCACCCGCGCCAAAAATCATGAAGACCTTATCCTGATCAATCAGTTTTTTGACAGCGCCGAGTGCCTTTGTGGGGGAGTGGCCGTCGTCTTCAAAAATCATTTTGAATTTACGACCGTTCACACCACCGGCTGCATTAATTTCTTTGATGGCCATCGCCAGACCATCGCGACCACCTAAACCGATATACGCGGCGGGCCCAGTGATAGGACCTACACCACCAATAAGGATTTCGTCCTTGGTGACGCCTTGCGCATTCGCTACGGTACTGAGCAGCGCAGCGGCAAGAATAGGCAGTGCTTTTTTGAAAATGTTTTGAATCATGTTTGTCTTATATGAACGCCTCCCGGTTTGGCAAGAAATATTTGATATCGACAGTAAAGGTGGTTGCAGTCTTATATCCGGTCTGTTTGTGCAGACTCGAAGCCTGCTGACCCTGATGGAATTCGCCGAGAAAGCCCTAGTCTCCGTAACGTCCTTTAAAGGACCAGACAAACATACAGGTTTACTTTCTCGCGGTCCGACCTGTTCCGCCATCTATCTCATATCTACCTGCGCAACCTATTAGCTGTTCAACTCCTCTTTGTTGTTAATCAGCTACGCGATACTTATCACGTAGTTCTTTTGGTATTCCCGATCATGCGCCATCAAGGCCCAGATCGTTCGTGCCATCTTGTTAGCTAGCGCTACTACCACCGTATTAAACGGGCGACGCGCCAGCAACTGTTCTATCCAAGGGTCTCGCTGTTTCTGTAAGTTAATCCTCGCCCGTGCCCCGTGAATTAGTAAGGTTCTTAGATAAACGTTACCCCGTTTGCTGATCCCTTGCAGACGAACCCGCCCGCCTGTGCCACTTTGTTTGGGTACCAGACCCAGAAACGCAGCGAACTCTCGCCCGTTCTTAAACGCACCCGAATCGCCCATCGTGGCAACAGCTGCAGTGGCGGTGAGTATCCCCACACCAGGTATTTCCATGATTTTTACTGCCGAACGCTCTTCTTTTTTCCAGAGCGTGAGTTTCTTCTCTATATCCGCGATATCGTCGCTCAGCTTTTGGATGCGAGTCATCTGTTGGCGCAGCGCGTCAATCATCATGGCAGGCAAGGAATCCTCGAGCTCGCCAAGCGCCTCTAGTGCGGCAGGCATACCTTTAGCGCGCCCAACTGGCAACACCACACCAAACTCATAGAGCAGACCACGCAGCTGATTGGTTTGCATGGTGCGAAACTTGACCATCTGCTCGCGCAAACGATGCAGCGTCAATACGCTTTGTTGAGACTCGGTCTTGACTGCCACAAACTTCATCTCAGGACGCTGTGAAGCTTCCCAGATCGCCCGTGCATCGGCAGCATCGGTCTTATTGGACTTAACAAACGGCCGCACAAATTGCGCAGCAACCAATCTGACCTCGTGCCCCAGCCCTGAGAGCTTGCGCGCCCAGTAATGCGCACTCCCACAGGCCTCCATCGCGATCACGCTGCGCTCGCAGTTGGCAAAAAACTCTGCCATCTGTTCGCGCTTGAGCTGCTTGCGATGAACCTCACCTGTTGTCATATCTACCCAGTGCAATTGAAAAAATTTCTTTGCAATATCTAGTCCGATTGTCGTAATCTTCATTTCGAGCCCTCATTACCGTTTGTGGTTAATTTCAGAAACTCCACTTTGGCACTTAGATGCCGTTAGGTAAAGCGAGGGCTCTCTGCTTTTCTGGCACCCTCACTCCCCAGGGGGGAGGGAGGCGTTCATAACATCTCCGTGCAGGGTGGCCGACGACCGCAATAAAGGTTTATTGGGCAGCGTGCTCATGTATTGTTATTTTTGTTTTACCATCTAGTCGAGGTAAAAAGCCAATTGTTAGTTCTCAAGGTGTCGCAATGCATACACATGATTTGTCTGACTGGATCCACAGTCACACCTTTGATCAAGGCAGCCGTGCGGCAGAGCGAGGTACTCGCTGGGTGATGTGGATCACCGCCGTCATGATGGTGTTCGAAATCGCAGCCGGCTGGTGGTACAACTCGATGGC
The DNA here is from genome assembly GCA_903932425.1 of uncultured beta proteobacterium. Taxonomy (GTDB): domain Bacteria; phylum Pseudomonadota; class Gammaproteobacteria; order Burkholderiales; family Burkholderiaceae_B; genus Zwartia. Next base: position 14,142 of record CAIZGG010000195.1, read on the forward strand.
CTTGTTAGCCGATGGGTGGCATATGAGTTCTCATGCTGTTGCGTTGGGCTTAAGTGCCTTCGCCTATGCGGCCGCACGTAAATATGCACTGGATCCTCGTTTTGCGTTCGGTACCTGGAAAATCGAGGTGCTTGCGGGTTTTGCAAGTGCTTTGTTTTTGCTTGCGGTCGCCGCATGGATGGTTGTGGGTTCGGTCGAGCGCCTGTTAGATTCAAAACCGATTCACTATGAAGAAGCAATCGTGATTGCTGTCATTGGACTGGTCGTGAATCTCGTTTGTGCCATTATTTTAGGACGCTCTCACGAGGATCACGGCCATACACATGGCCATGGTCATAGCCACGCGCATGCTGAGGATTCGGCTGGTCACTCCACCAAGAAACACGATCATGATGCGTCACATCACCATGATTTGAATCTCAAGGCAGCCTATCTTCATGTCATCGCAGACGCTGCAACGTCAGTGCTGGCAGTCATCGCTTTGATAGGGGGGCTGGTCTGGGGTTGGTCTTGGCTCGATCCTGTCATGGGGATCCTCGGTGCCGTCATGGTTGCTGTCTGGGCCAAAGGTTTGCTGCTTGAAACTAGCAAGGTGCTACTCGATCGCGAGATGGATCACCCCGTCGTGGACGAAATTCGCGAGGTGGTCGAAACAGGCGCCGAGTCTGGGCACACTAAGGTAACTGATTTGCATGTGTGGCGAGTGGGCAAACGGGTGTACTCCTGCGCCATCAGTGTCGTGACGCATGACGTCTCGTTGACGCCAGAGACTATTCGCAAGCAGTTGGCTGTACACGAAGAAATTGTTCATTGCACCATTGAGATTCAGTTTTGCGAAGAAGCGAACAAAAGCTAAATTACCGACCCAAGCAGACGTCAAGCTATCGATACAAGCCGAAGGTACGCCTAGTGCATAAATAGCGTTTCCATTGGCTCAATACTTTTAATTTATGAATGAGATCCTTATGTCAAAAGAACTTGGTAACGGTGCGGTATTGTGTGATGTTGACTCGCGCGGGGTTGTGACCGTCACGCTTAACCGGCCCTCGGTAAATAACGCTTACAACGAAGACATGATCCAAGGGCTTCACCAGGCCCTAGACCTCTTGCCTTCATTGCCTGGCGCAAGGGTTGTGGTGGTGCAAGGTAATGGCAAACATTTTCAGGCGGGGGCGGATCTGGCTTGGATCTCGAGCGTGGCGCCTAAAAGCCCCGAAGAGAATGAACGCGTATCGCGCCTCACCGGTGAGGCGATTCGTCGCCTAGATACGTTACCAATCCCGACAGTCGCGCTGATTCATGGTGGTTGTTTTGGTGGAGGAACCGGTATTGCCTCAGTGTGCGATATTGTGGTGGCCGCTGATAATGCGATTTTTGCTATTACTGAAGCCCGCTGGGGCTTGATTGCTGGGATTATTTTGCCTCAACTGTGCAAAGCGATGGGGGTACGCAATGTGCGTCGTTATGCGCTCACGTGTGAGCGTTTTAGCCCCGAAGTCGCATTGCGTATTGGCTTTGTGCACGAAATCTGCAAGGCAGATGACTTGAGTGCCACGGGCGCCCGGATTGTTGATGGCCTATTGATGAATTCGCCGAGCGCCGTGTCCGCCACAAAGATGCGCACGCTCGCCGTATCAGACTCGTTGCTCGATGATGCGTTGTTCGCTGATCTTGTTCGAGAACATTCTGAATTGCGTCAAAAAGCTGATGCCGCAGAAGGGACGGCTTCGTTTTTAGAAAAACGCCTGCCGTCCTGGTACCCAAAAAAATAGTCACGAAGCTGTTTGTTCGAGTGACTGTGCTCGGCTAAGCGCATACCGCCTAGCCGATTTGCTCGTATACAGCTTTTTCGTAAGCTGTGAAGAGCCCAAGTGCATGTGGGTCAACAAAAGGAAGCACCTGCATTAGGATGACTCCCGCCAAATCTTTTTTCGGGTCGATCCAGAAAAAAGCATTCGGTAGCCCAGCCCAGGCGAGGCTGCCCGCCGAGCGGCCTGTAGGCGCTTGCTGTTCATTGATCATGAAGGTCAAGCCCCACGATTTTTCGATGCCGGTAAAAAATTCAGCATCCAGCGAGGCGGCCGGATTTTGTGTGCGTAAAAGATTCACCCGTAAAGGGCCCATGGCATTTTTCGACATCAGGGCGACGGTTTCGGGTTTTAAAATTTGATGACCATTGCCTCGACCTTGATTCAAGATCATGCGAGTAAAGCGTAGGTAATCACCGGCTGTTGAATACAGGCCACCACCGCCTGGATCAAATTCGGTATCTTGGGACACCTCAAAGGGGGTTGTGCTTAATGTGCCGGTAAGCGGATCGCGCTGATGCACAGTCGCCAGTCGCGCACGCATACTAGGCGATATTCTGAACCCAGTGCTATCCATTCCTAATGGTTCGGCAATGTTCTTTTGAATGTATTCACCCAAACGCATACCACTCACAGCGGCAATGACTTGGCCCGCCCAGTCGATATTGATCCCGTACTCCCAGCGTGTGCCCGGTTCAAAGGTGAGAGGTACCGAGAGTGCAATTTTTTTTCCTGAGCCCGCGCGAGGTAAGTTCATCGTTTTCAGATAACGAGCAGAGTCTGCATTCCAGATATCCGACGTAAAGCCTGCGGTGTGGGTCAGCAGTTGGCGTAAGGTGATCTGCGCCTTAGGGGCTTGCAGTAATAGTTGCCCGGCTGAGTCCCAGCCTGTCAAGAGCTTGACGTCTGCCAGCTCAGGTAAAAATTTTGCTGCAGGCTCGTCAAGTGTCAATTTACCTTGTTCGACAAGTTGCATGGCAGCGGCGCCCACGATGGGCTTGGTCATCGAGGCTAACCAAAATACGGTGTCAGGTGTCATCGCGACCCCTTGACCCAGGGCACGTTCGCCGAAAGCCGCCTCATAGACGGTGCCTTGCGAAGAACTTGCCGCGGCGACTACGCCGGGTATGTGTCCCGCCTGAACCGCCCGCTCAAGTAAGGAGTCTGCGGTGGGTTTTAGCTTAGATAAATCGGTTTGGCTGGTCATGGTTGACAACGCAACGTAGAGGATTGAAGGGACGATCTTAACTGTAACAACTCCAATTGGCCAACCGAAACGCAGAGGTCGGCCGGGCGTATAAAATCGCAACATGAGACACTCCACCAGACGCTCGACAGAATTTCAGCACGACCCAGATCAACCCGTTGCCAAGCGTAAGTTAGGCGATTGGCATGTGATTCGGGATTTGCTCCCTTATTTGCTGGCCTATCGCTATCGGGTCTTACTCGCAATCTCCTGTTTGCTTGCAGCAAAGTTCGCCAATTTGGGTATTCCCATTCTGCTCAAGACCCTAATCGATGATCTGGACGCCCATAAAAGCGTCTCGTCGGCACTGTTGGTCGTGCCGCTAGGTTTGATTATTGGGTATGGTTTATTGAGATTCTCGGCCTCCCTGTTCACTGAGCTTCGCGAATTATTATTTTCGAGAGTCACGCAACATGCGGTCAGGCAAATTGCGCTCGAGGTATTTCAGCACCTGCATGCGTTGTCTCTTCGGTTTCATCTGTCGCGTCAAACCGGCGGCGTTAGCCGTGACATCGAGCGTGGCACGCGCGCGATTCAATCACTGGTTTCATATTCGCTGTATAGCATCGTGCCAACGCTTATCGAGTTTTTGTTGGTACTTGGCTATTTTGCCTATCGCTACAACATTTGGTTCGCCGCGATCACGCTGGGCGCGCTGATCATCTACATCGCCTTTACGATCGTTGTGACGGAATGGCGCACGCATTTGCGTCGCACGATGAATGACATGGATTCGAGGGCTAATCAAAAGGCGATTGATTCGTTGTTGAACTTTGAAACCGTTAAGTATTTTGGCAATGAGTCGTTTGAGGCCAGGCGTTATGACGAGAACCTTGTTCGCTATCAAGCCGCAGCGATCAAGTCACAAAAATCTTTGTCGCTGCTTAATGTTGGTCAACAGTTCATCATTGGTGTGGGTTTGGTGCTCATCCTGTGGCGCTCAACCGTTGGTGTGGCCAACGGCTCAATGACGCTCGGCGACCTCGTGTTGGTAAACACCTTGATGATTCAACTTTATATCCCCTTGAATTTTTTAGGTGTGATCTACCGCGAAATTAAACAGTCGCTCACCGATCTCGATCGAATGTTCACCTTGTTGATGGCTGATCGCGAAATTGCGGATGATCCGGGTGCACCTGCACTGGTCATTACAGATCAATCGCAAGGGCCTGAAGTACGCTTTGAACACGTACGTTTTCATTACGAATCAAACCGGACGATTTTGCATGATTTGAGTTTCACGATACCGGCCGGCACAATTACTGCGGTGGTTGGGCGTAGTGGGGCAGGCAAAAGTACTTTGGCACGTTTGTTATTTCGTTTTTACGATGTGCAGTCGGGCGCGATCTTGATTGATGGGCAAGATATCAGGCGTGTCCAACAAGCCAGTTTGCGCCAGTCGATCGGCATTGTGCCGCAAGACACTGTCTTGTTTAATGACACGATTGCGTACAACATCGCGTACGGGCGCCCCGGTGCATCGCAAGCGGATATAGAGAGTGCGGCGCGCGCAGCACAGATGGATCAGTTCATTGCGCACCTGCCCGACGGTTACAACACGCAAGTCGGCGAGCGAGGTTTAAAGTTGTCGGGGGGTGAAAAGCAGCGCGTTGCGATCGCGCGTACCTTGCTTAAAAAACCAGCGATGCTCATTTTTGATGAGGCGACTTCTGCCCTGGATTCAAAAACAGAGCGTGCCTTACAGGAAGAGCTCACGGGCCTCGCGCGCAATCACACTACACTAATCATTGCTCACAGGCTCTCTACAATTGTGCACGCCGATCAAATCTTAGTGATGGATCAAGGGCAAATTGTCGAGCGAGGCAATCATGCCGAGCTGATCGCCAAACAAGGCGTGTATTCACAAATGTGGAATATGCAAAAACGCCAGGATGACCAAGTTTGATCGGGTTGCAGTATTGAGGCGTAAAGTCTGATTGTGGTCTGCCAGTTGACGCACTCACCGGCAGAGCCCTTGAACAGATGCAGGTTAGCGAATTTCAAAGCCCATCGAGCGCAGGGTTTCCATGAGCGTGTGACGTCCACCCATTGCTTCGGGGCCACGCACTCGGTTTAACGTGTGTAGATCCCAAGGTCCGAGCGGCGTCATTTTTTGCTCTGCATAAAAGGTGTCCATCGTCGCGTTATAGGTTTGGACGGCGTCTTTATAGGCTTGCGCGTTGTAGGTTTCTTTATGCAAAATCGCCGACTGTGGCAGGCGCGGCTTGACCGCCGTTGTCAGGGTAGGTTCGGCATAGCCGATGCACATGCCAAAGGTTGCAAAGCTCATGGGCGGCAAATTCAGCTCTTTAGCCACGGCTAAGGGATCATTGCGAATCGCACCGATATAGACCATGCCAAGGTTCAATGACTCGGCTGCAACTGCGGCGTTTTGAGCCGCCAGGGCTGAGTCGATTGCGCCGACCAACAGCATCTCAAGATAATTCAGGCTTTCATGCGGCTTTTGGCGATCATTGCCCAAGGCTTTGAGTCTTGCCAAGTCGGCCACCCAAACCAAAAACAGAGGGCAGGCACGCACGAACTCTTGGTTGTTGGCGATTTTGGCTAACCGATCTTTGCGACCTGGGTCGGTAACCGCGACAACGCTCCAGGTTTGCATATTTGACGAAGTCGAAGCCGATTGTGCAGCTGCAACAAGTAGCTCAGCGGTGTTGGCTGGAACTGGCTGCGAGGTATATGCGCGCACTGAGCGATGCTGGAGCATCGTCTCAATGGTGGGATTCAGCGCATCAAGAACGTCTGGGCTATGGCCATAGCGGGCCCGAAGCGAGGCTGAGAGTTCTTTAGATATTGTCGTCATGGTTTGTCCGTAAGTCTCGTGTAATCACTGAAAAATACCATTCTATTTCAATCTACTCGTGTTAGAGTGACTCAATAAAAAACTAGAACTGAGGCAATTTTTCTTAAAACAGGTCGCGTCCAGTGCCTGTCAATGCAACGACTGCCTTGTTTTTTTGTTGTTAGACAATAATTTTTGCTTTTGGAGACCGCTCGATGATGCAGGTTCAATTGACAGTAAACGGCACCGCCGTCACGCTGAATGCGCCAGAGAATACCTTGTTGGTGCAGGCGCTTCGCGAACACCTTAATCTCACAGGAACCCACGTGGGTTGCGACACCGCACAGTGTGGCGCGTGCACTGTCATCATGAATGGACAGGCGATTAAGTCGTGCAACGTGTTGCTGGCACAAGTAGAGGGTGCGCAGATTTCAACCATTGAGGGCTTGGCTCAGCCTGATGGCACCATGCACCCTATGCAGGCAGCGTTTAAAGACTGCCATGGCTTGCAGTGCGGCTATTGCACGCCGGGGATGGTGATGAATGCCGTAGATATCTGTCGCCATCACCCCAATCCTACCGAGCAGCAAATCCGAGAGAAACTTGACGGCAACATCTGTCGTTGTACTGGATACCAAAACATCGTCAAGGCCGTGCAGCAAGGTGCTGCCGCCATGAAAGCCTAAGGAGACCACCATGGGTGCAAATGAATTCGCAAAGCTTCCTCACATTGGGGAATCGGTTTTACGTAAAGAAGATTATCGATTTTTGACGGGCGCCGGACAGTACACCGATGACATCACGCTCACGCGCATGGCGCACGCGGTGTTTGTGCGATCGCCTCATGCGCATGCCAACATCAAGAGCGTCAATACGAGCGCGGCTAAAGCTGCGCCAGGCGTCATCGGCGTGCTTGAAGGCAAAGATGTGGCGAATGACAAGCTCAACGGTTTGCCTTGTGGCTGGTTGATCACCAGTACCGATGGTCAACCCATGAAAGAACCACCGCACCCCGTGCTGGCGCTTGATAAAGTGCGTTATGTGGGGGATCACGTTGTGATGGTGGTAGCCGAAACGCTTGAGCAAGCAAAAAACGCTGCAGAGCTCGTTGAGGTTGACTACGATCCGTTGCCAGCCGCAGTCGATGTGCGTGATGCAAAGGGTGGTCCTGCGCTGCATGACATCGCCCCCGACAATCATTGCTACAAGTGGGCGATTGGCGATAAAGGTTTGGTGGACGAGGCCTTCACTAAGGCGGCGCATATTACCAAGCTCGATTTGATCAACAATCGCCTGGTGCCGAACGCGATGGAGCCCCGCGCTGCCATTGGTTCGTATAGTCGCGCGAACGATGACTACACCTTGTATGTGTCGAATCAAAATCCTCACGTCGAGCGTCTATTGATGACCGCGTTTGTGATGGGCTTACCAGAGCACAAAGTTCGAGTCATTGCCCCCGACGTCGGTGGCGGTTTTGGCTCAAAAATCTATTTGTACGCCGAAGACGTTTGCCTGACTTGGGCATCTAAAAAACTCAACCGTAATATCAAATGGGTCTGTGAGCGTGGTGAAGCGTTTTTGTCTGACGCGCATGGTCGCGATCACTCAAGCCATGCTGAGCTGGCCATGGATAAAGACGGTAAGTTCTTGGCCTTACGTGTACATACAGATGCCAACTTAGGGGCTTATCTGTCAACGTTTTCAACGTGTGTACCAACAATCTTGTACGCGACACTATTGGCCGGGCAGTACACGACGCCGTTGGTTTATGCTGAGGTCGATGCTTGGTTCACGAATACTGCGCCAGTTGACGCCTATCGCGGTGCGGGTCGTCCAGAGGCGACGTATCTGCTTGAGCGTATTGTCAGCCGTGCCGCGTTTGAGCTTGGTCTTCCGCAAGACGAGATTCGTCGTCGTAATTTCATCACTCAATTTCCGTACCAAACGCCAGTAGCCTTGCAGTACGACATTGGTGACTACGTGGCGTGTATGGACGCCTCACAAAAATTGGCTGATGTCGCTGGCTTTAAAGCCCGTCAAGCCGCCAGTCAGGCTCAGGGCAAGCTTCGTGGTATTGGCTACTCAAGCTATATCGAGGCCTGTGGCCTGGCGCCAAGCAACATTGCAGGTGCCTTGGGCGCCCGTGCGGGCTTGTTTGAATGTGGCGAAGTTCGTGTGCATCCAACAGGAAGCGTGACCGTGTTTACTGGTTCGCATAGCCACGGACAAGGTCACGAAACAACCTTCGCCCAGGTTGTTGCTTCGCGCTTGGGGATCGCTGTGGATGCTGTGGACATTGTGCACGGTGATACGGGGCGAGTGCCTTTTGGTATGGGAACCTACGGTTCGCGCTCGATCTCAGTGGGCGGCGCCGCAATCATGAAGGCGCTCGACAAGATCGAAGCAAAGGCTAAAAAGATTGCTGCGCATTTGATGGAGGCTTCGGATACGGATATCGATTTTGCGAACGGTGAATTTACTGTTCGCGGTACCGATAAAAAAATACCGTTTGGAACTGTGGCTCTGACTGCTTATGTGCCGCATAACTATCCGCTCGAAACACTTGAGCCTGGCCTGAATGAAACCGCGTTCTACGATCCGACGAACTTCACGTTCCCCTCAGGTACATACATCGCCGAAGTCGAGATTGATCCCGAGACAGGCACGGTGCGATTGGATCGTTTCACGGCGGTCGACGATTTTGGCACCATCATCAATCCGATGATTGTCGAAGGGCAGGTGCACGGTGGTTTGGTACAAGGTATCGGTCAAGCTTTAATTGAGAATTGTGTTTACGACCGTGAGACGGGCCAGCTGTTAACAGGCTCGTTTATGGACTACGCGATGCCACGTGCCGATGATTTCCCGCAATTCAATATTGGGCACGTGTGCACGCCATGCACGCACAATCCGCTCGGTACAAAGGGTTGCGGTGAGGCCGGTGCGATTGGCTCACCCCCCGCGGTGATGAACGCCGTATTGGATGCTTTGGCACCGTTGGGCGTTAAAGACCTGGACATGCCTGCTACCCCTCATCGTGTGTGGCAAGCCATTCAATCAGCGAAAGCATAAACAGAGGATTTCGACATGTACGCATTCACATACGATCGTCCTGCTTCATTGGCTGAGGCAGCTAAGCTAGTACAGGCAGGCGGTCAGGCGCTTGCTGGTGGGCAAACCATGCTTGCCTCAATGAAGCAACGTCTGATGCAGCCCGAGAAATTGGTGGATTTAAGCCGTGTCAGCGAATTGAGCGGTGTACGCAAAGAGGGGGATCAACTCGTTATCGGTGCGATGACAAAGCACAGTGACGTTGAGCAAAACGCATTAGTCAAGCAACATATTCCCGCGCTTGCAGCGCTGGCGGGAGGCATTGGTGATCGCCAGGTACGTGCGATGGGTACTCTGGGTGGTTCGGTTGCTAACAACGATCCAGCCGCCTGTTATCCGAGTGCAGCAATGGCTCTCGGTGCAACCATCCATACGACCACACGAAAGATTGCAGCCGACGATTTCTTTTTGGGTATGTATTCGACAGCGTTGCAACCTGGCGAGCTGATTACAGCAATCAGCTTCCCAATCCCTAAGCGTGCGGCGTATGCTAAGTTTAAGCAGGGTGCCTCGAGGTTTGCGATGGTGGGTGTGTTTGTGGCTGATACGGCACAAGGCCCGCGCGTTGCAGTCACCGGCGCTGCCAATGGTGTGTTTCGACATGCAGGTCTTGAAGCGGCG
>CAIZGG010000196.1 GCA_903932425.1 uncultured beta proteobacterium
GACCTTCACCTGTTGCGCTCAAGCCTGCAATCACCTCAGCTAAATTACAGTCTGAGTTAACCGCCTCAAGTTGGTACTCAAAGTTACCGGTCTTTTTCTTAGGGCGTGGCGCCTCACCTGTTTGTACGTGCATCGCTGACTCGATCACGTCGTCTAGCAGTAATTCGGCAGACGAGCTTGCCCCAGCTTCGAACATGGCAGTGGCCACCTTGGCAGCGCGTGCCATGACTGCAGGCGACAGTGCACTGTTCGCGGCAGTGGCGTTGCACCATTCGGCTGAAACGTTTAAGCCTTGTGTGCATTCAGTCAGCATTGCGGTGCGCACACTCTTTGGCGGGATATCCATGTGTAAGCAATAGTCAAAGCGACGCAGATGCGCAGGATCGAGCGGGTACAAGCTGTTTGTGATCCAGATCGTAGGCACTGTGTTTTCTTGTAAGAGCTGATTTAAAAAGCCCTTTTGCCCAGAGCGATTACCGCGATCAAAATCAAATACATCATCCTGACTAGGTGCAATGTCTTCAATCTCGTCAAACACAAGGAGGGCGTTTTCGCGTTTAGCCAAGATCCGTTGCGACAGGCGATAAGCGGCCAGGCGGTGCTTGCCGCTAATTTGCTCGCCGCGCGGCCCTTCAACTGCAACTTCAAAGAGTTCGAGCTTGAGTTGTGCGGCGAGCGTACGACCAAGTTCAGTCTTACCGGTGCCTGGGCGACCATAGACCAAGATGTTGACGCCTTTGAACTTCTTCTCGACGGCGGCGGCGAGGTACTTTGTCACATACTCGTACTTTGGCCCCAAGTGAGCAAACTGCTCAACCGAGAGCTTGGGTGCAGGTGCCACAACAAAGTTAGACGAGAACAGAAAAAACAAGTTTGTTTGCTCAAGCATCAATTGCTCGGGCAAGCCATTGAGCATCTCGACTTTGTTGTTGAAGTCAAAGTTTGAATTCTCGTCAATGTTGATCATGCCCGACCGGATCAGGCCAGAGTCATCAGACATCGCCTTGTGCACCCGGGTCAATGGGATCTCTAACAGAATCGACAAGACTGACAGCGCACGCGCAGTCGATAACATGCCAAGGGCGCAAATTGCCTGACCTAAAAATAAGTTTTGCCGAACCATCACGCAAAACAGTAAGATCGATTTCTCGTCATCGGTTAACGAAATTTGTTTGGCAAGCCATTCAATATTGCGCACTAACGCGCATTCTTTCAGGCCTTCTACGGCCCGAGCTGCCTCTGCAGCCGCTTCTGCAGCGCGAGCTTCACGAGCAAGAACAAAGTCACGATGCAAGAGCTTGAGCGCCTCCATCATGTGTTCTTGTTCGTATTCATCGATTAAAGCGCTCTTTACGCCCAAGGCACGCATTAAGCCAGGCTCAGCGCAGTAGGTATTTTGAACGATGGCTTCGTGTGCGCCAAGATCAATCAAGGTGCGCAAGGTCCATTTGGTACAGACGGCAGCGAGTTCAGGTGAGAAATCTGCCATGCTCGAGGCAGCAGTGTCGTTGCCTAAGAGATATTTGCGACCGCGACGGCGAGTTGCCATAGTGATTTCCTTTAGTTAGTTGTTTATAGGTTCAGGCAAGCCAGAGCGCTCTAGGCTGCTTTAGCAGGCGAGCGCTTGACCTGGATGATGTGAAATTTTGGCAAGGGCTTGATTTCGACAAGCGCGTTTGCTTGAGCGATCGCCTGTACGAAAGTCTCTGCGACCTCTGCACCGGCAACCAACCGAGCAAGAATAAACTCGCGCTGCGTCGTGATGTTTGCAGGCATACTTTCGCGATTGCTTTTAAAAAACGCGTACATCGCGTTTCGTGCTTGCTCTTCTTTTGTTGCAGCTGAACGTACAACGGTCTTCTTTTCGCTTGTAATGTTTTTCATCGTCGCATCCAAAAAGTAGAAGGGAAGGCATCATATAAAAAAGTCACGAAGAAAAATGTCGTGAGACGATTTTCGATCGTGACTGCAACAACTATTACTGACTTGCAACTATTGCTGATAAACAACTATTACGAACAACAGTTACTTACCAATGACGGGCGTTGAGCTTCTGATAACGACTTCTAAGCTAGAGAACATCGCTCGCACGGTATTTTCGGCCACCCAACAGTTGGTGCCAGGGATAGGCATTGTTCCTTCAGCCATCACATTGCCTGTGCCAGGTTCATAAGCGGTGTATGTCACATTGACATGATTAGTCATTTCGTTTCCTTGATGTTGTTTTTCACGATAGGCAACCGCGCAGCCTCTTCGCTCCAGTTGTAGTAATAGACGCGGTCTACCTTGTTGACACAAAGTTGTGGCTCGGCCACACAGGCTAGTGCGTTGAGCTGATTGAGTACCTTGCGCGAAAAGCTTTCAGGCAGCTCATCACGGCGATACTCTTGTTGCAGTAGCTCAGCAAGCCTGACGTGCGAAATCGTGCGCCCTGGCCCAGGTATTAAGTTCATCAGATCCCAGCAAAGACGATTCATGCCCATAAGTCATCCTTTTAACTTTAGTCAATAGTTCAGCGCAACGCATACGCCTCAGCGAAGGCAGCGCCGTCATTGTTTAAAACTTAGAGTGAGGTACTTAGAAGATACTGAACAACACGTTGCGAACAGAACGAATCATGATTGATCAAAGCTCATCAAGTTAACAGCGGTTAATAAGAGATAACTGGCCAGGTTACAGCGGCAGCACGAAAAGAATCGCGCTGCTTTGTAGCAAAAGCAGTTCTGTTGTCATGCGTTAAAGAAGGAAATGTCAGGCTGTATTGCGTAATGCTTGTTTGCAGTGCTTGTTGGTTTTTTTATTGTTTTTCAGTCTCGATGACTGAGACTCTAGTTTAGCTTTTGAATCTATTTACTGTCA
>CAIZGG010000197.1 GCA_903932425.1 uncultured beta proteobacterium
AATCCAAGCGCAAATCAAAACGTCAACCCGAGTCATGCAGGTTGGCTTGAACGCTTAGGCCTGATCGGGTTTTCTGCGCTAGAGGCGCCTTTACTAGCGGCGCTAATTACCGGCAGCCCCTTGCTGTTGATCGGTGCGCACGGGACTGCTAAGAGCTTGCTATTAACCAGAATCGCCTTAGCGTTAGGGCTTGAGTTCAGGCATTACAACGCCAGTCTTTTAAATTTTGATGATCTGGTGGGATTTCCGTTGCCTGGCAAAGACGGGTCACTGCAGTATGTGCAGACACCCGCATCGATTTGGGGTGCTGAAGTGGTGATCTTTGACGAGATCAGTCGTTGCAGACCCGATATCCAAAACAAGCTGTTTCCGCTGATTCACGAACGGCGCGTGCAGGGCCTGTTGCTTGAGCAACTGCGTTATCGGTGGGCGGCGATGAACCCGCCCAGCACCGAAGGTGACGATAACGGCTACCTAGGTTCTGAACCTCTTGATGTGGCTTTGGCAGATCGTTTTTCTCTTGTAGTCACAATGCCAGGTTGGGCGCAATTTAGCGCCGCACAACAACTGGCGGTCATTCAAGCGCAAGACCAACCGCTTGAGGCCGCAGAGATCTTGAGGCTAAAGAGCTTGCTGAACCTTGCTGAGCGCATTCTTGCGGGCCTGTCAGAAGAGTTTGCTACCGGTGTGGCACGCTATGTGCAAACGGTGGTGGCCTTGCTGATTCAAGCCGGGATTGCGTTGAGCCCACGACGTGCCAATATTTTGTACCGCAACGTATTGGCGGTAAACGCGTCGGCCTTAGCGCTTGATCCAAATTGCAGCGCTCTTGACGCAACTCTTTTGGCGCTGCGCTGTAGTCTGCCTCAAGCGGCCCTCGGTGTAGTGGTCTCGGAAATCAAGTTGCTATCCGCGCACAAAGAGGCCGTACGAACCTTTGATCTTAAAGCGAATGATCCACTACGTGCAATTTTGTGTACTGTGAATCCGCTTGAGCGCTTAGAGTTGGCTGTCAAGGCGACTAAGCTGCCGAAGGCTGAGTTCTCGCAGGTGGTTGCAGATGCGCTAGCGCAACTGACGCATGGCGCACGCGAAGCAGCTGTGGTGTATTTGTTTGAGACCGGCGCAGTGGGGCGCTTAAACACGGCGATTGCCGCGCAAGCAGGCGAGTTATACCGAGACCTGGTGGCAGCACCCACCTTTAGCGAAACCCTGCACGCGTCACATACGCGTTACACGACCTGGGGGCGCGTGAAAGACTTACTGTCGAGATTGAATCCCTCAGACCCGCGGGCCCATTTACAGGCGAATGCAATCGCTTCTCTGTTCGCCAAAAAACATTTGCAAGTCCCTCAAGACGCAGAACAAGCTTTCGCCGCCTATGCAAAAACTGATACTCAGCTGAGGCAGCTATGAGAGAGGTGACTGGCTTGCTGCACAACTCGGGTGTACCGCCTAAAAGTGTGCTTCGTTACGATGGGCTTTCGGGTCTGGCGACACAAAGTGGCCCTGGTGGAAGCGGGGTCACTCAGCTTCGCTATACGGCGAAGGATTTTTTTGGTACACCCGTGCGTTTTCACTTTGATCTTGCCTGGGCCAAGCTAAGTGCGATTGAGATTTTGAATTATCTGCAGATCGATGTTGCTGCTTCAGCGGCGGTGACTTCGCCAGCAGGTGTCCAGCCTTCAGTCGAGCAGCTAAAAGCGCTTAGTGTTGCGCGCACGCAAGCAGCGACGAGGCAACTAAATGCCTTGATCAATCAGCGAGCTCAGACTTTGCCCTTGCCTGAAGGCTGCGCGGTGATTGTGCCTCGCCCTGAACATGCGGTTTTGTTTACTGATCTGCTCTCGACCCTAGCCATTTTTAGCAAATGCACAGAGTCGGTTTGGCTGCGTAGCAAAACGCCCTCGTTAATCGCTGCGCGTGGCTATAAAGAGGTGTCGCTGCTGATTCCCCCAAATTTCTGTGAACAACTTTTGAGGTTTTCATGCTGACTTTAGCTCAAGCAAAAGCGTTTACGCCATCGAGGTTCTCATGCTCACATTAACTGAAGTCAAAACATCTACGCTTTCTGAGCAAATCCTGGATGTGTTTCCAAGCGGTTCATACGCCTTATCTGGCTTGCTAAGGTTGTTAGACATTGTCGAAACTGAAAGCGTACCAACAGCTGCGGTCGAGTGTTTGGCGCAACCGCGACTGTTGATTAATCCAAAGTTTGTCGCTGCGCACGCCGAGACCCCCGAAAAACTTTTGATGTTAGTCATGCACGAGCTGCACCATGTTTTGCTTGGGCATACGACCTTGTTTCCGCGTAACACTCCGACACAAAATTTCGTGTTTGACGCGGTGATTAATGGCATTCTCTGCAGAATGTTTCCGGGTGCTGAGTACACGGCTTTTTTTACTGACTACTACAGCGCGACGAGTTTTCCTGAGTGCTTGTTGCGCCCACCAGTGGGTTGGCCCGGGCGGGTCGATACCAACGAGGCCGAGTGGCAGGTGACAGACCCCGCTGCGCGCGAGCGCATCCAAGAAGTGCACGCAGCACTCTACTCAAAAAGTGGTGCAAGCTATTTTGAGGTGTATCAGCTTTTGCCAAGGTTGCTTAAGTCGACTGCAAAAGATGCGAAAGATGCGAAAGATATCTCTGCAGAGCAAGCTGACGTCAGTGATATCCCCTTGTTAGGAGAGCATCGCGCGGCAACAGAAGACGGCAAACTCGAACACACTTCGCCAGTGCTGTTTGATATTGTTCGTGATCTAGTCGAACAATGGCCGCAACCCCCCGATCCGATTAACGGGCGGTCTCTTGCTGAGGTGTTGACCACTAGTACCATTTCGCCTCAGAGAAAAAATCCAACTAACAGAGCGCTGTTGCGGTCGTTAATCTGCAAGGTGGCGGATCAACGCGTGGCGGGGCGACTACTCAGACGTCGCCCTGAGGCCACGCCTACTGTGACCGCGATTCCTACGTTTTCAAGGCGTGGCGCGGTGCTGCAAGCGTTGGGTGTGCAAGTCTTGTTGTACCCAGGCGCAGTCAATTGGCCTAAAACCATACCGTCTGGTGACCAAGTGCGTGTGTATCTTGACGTCTCAGGGAGTATGGATTCAGTCCTGAAAGCTTTGTACGGGGCGGTGCTTGATTGCAAGGCCTTGGTGTATCCAACTGTGCATTTGTTTTCAACTGAAATTGCCGACATCACGTTGACAGAACTCAAAGCGGGCAAGTGCGAAAGTACCGGCGGCACAGACATTGCGTGCGTGGCGCGACATATGGCTAAG
>CAIZGG010000198.1 GCA_903932425.1 uncultured beta proteobacterium
AAACGACAGAACAGAGCCTTACAATCACTTTCACCGTAGGTTTTCACCGTAGGTAATGGTCATAAGTTATTGATTATTATATAAAACAATAGCTTATTTTTCGATAAAATAGTGTCCCTCTCTCTCCGCCAGTGACTTCTTTCAATCCTTCAAACGCCTTTTTTTAAGTGATTGATTTGATTGAATTTTTTATCCCGAAGCTTTTGCCTCTCTTGAAGAAAGTCACCCTATGAAAGGGTGATCGAACTGTTGAGATGGCTTTCTGCTCAAAACCTCTTGACTTAGCGCGTTCAAAACCTGAATTTGAACCGTACTGATTGCACGCGGTTTTATGCAATGCTGCTTGCCAGTACAAAGACTCTAAACTCTCTCATTTCGTCTTGTGTTGACGCCATTGATATGCGAGCGCTTGGCCCGAAGCGCTGAACCAAACTGTGAGTTCCAAATCCTCGTCAATGGTGCGTTCCCAAAGTGCCTTTGGAATCAAAAAGAGTTCAGATAGGCCCAGGGTCATGAAACTGTCGAATCCTGCTTGGCCTGCACGTGCCTTTGAATCGAGTCTGCCTTTAAATTGAAAAACTGCAGTTGAGACAACCAGTCCATTAAAATTCATTATCACAATTGATGGGTCACTTTTACCGAGGTTTTGCGCAAGTGTAGATGGTTCCATTCGATTCGATTTGATGGGCGGCCCAAACCGATTGGAGATTTCTGCTTCAGTTGCGCCAAAAGAAATTTCTTTGGGTTTGTTAGGTGTCGATTGGAAAATCATGGCAGCGCATCCAGAAAAGCAAACAGAAATCAAAAATACTGAAATCAGGTAAGATGCTCGCAGCATTTTTTCTTTCACTAATGTTTCAAGACGAATTTGATTCATCGTAGTTTTGTCCTTTGAAACCGAATTGATTGAACCTCAAAAAAATATTTTTCTATAGTGCTGAATTAGTCCGGCGATCTCATGGTGATGATGTCTAATCAGTACTAGAGATAAGACGCTTTCCATCCTTTAAAAGTTGGGCTGCCAGCCATAAGGGTGCTTTATACCCATGCATCATGAGTATGTCCCAACATTTAGAAAGATGCACTGGAACCCAAGTGCTAGATCTGGATACCCATCAAAAACTTAGGCGGTTTGTGATGAAGTATGTTCTGCCCCGCCATTTAATATCGTAATTACTTGATATTAAAAAAAATAACTCGCCGCTTAACCCTCAATGCTACCCACAACAAGTTTTCGGTTCAATTCAGGTGGCTTGGCCTATTCCGTATCGCGCCCCCCGATGCCTTGGGCTTGCTCCATCTAAGCGGGGCGCATGGCTACTTGAAAGATTTTCTTCTAGATTCGGTTACTATTTGCGTTCTTCCTCCAGCATGGTTTCGGACGCCGTAGCGGTGTTTTTCAGGCAATTTGTCGCGCACCCTCAAGACCATGTCGAACTACGGAATCGTCGAATTGAAGCGCGAGCGCAACCATGTGCGTCCGGTAGCCAAGGCGACCGAATTCAGGATTGTTGCTTGAGCTACATCCTGTTAAATCAACAGGTTGTGGCGTAGACGGTTTTTGTTGGCATACTTTCTGCTCCGCCAATATTTACTTTAAGTCTCTGGTAAATATAAAAATTATATTATTTATTGAAGACCGTCCCACAAAAGATGAAGTGCCACTCGGCGCTCATTACTTGTTGTGAAATTGGTCGCTAGGGCACTCCAGTAGAGCCGAGCGCTCGCGTCCCTACCGATAACAGAGAGAGGAATTTGGGTAAATCGGGCGGAAAATCGCGCCGCCGCCGAAGCGACGCTCGCGACGTCATTGCGGTTCATTGCGGTTTTCACTGGGGAGACGGGCAAAAAAAATCCCAACCGATAAGGGTTGGGACTTTGAGTAGTGGTGGTGTACTGCGGACGCGAGTTCAAAGTCAATCTCCAAAGCCTTGAGGCAAGTTCACGTCACTTGTCCGTGCTTTTGAATATTGTCCGTTTCACATTGTGGCAACCATCAGGCCGGCGTTAACTCAAGTTTGATGCGTTGACCAAGAGCCGCTGCCGCACCCGCCAAGGTTGTCAAAGTAAGGCTGGTATCGTTTTCATCCAGCAAACGGTTGAGCGAGGCACGACTGGTTCGCATCTTCTTCGCCATAGCGGTCTTGGTGATCTTTTGAGCCGACATCTCTTGTTTAATCTGCCAGGCGATCACCCGCTTAACCGCCACGGCAGTCACTTCTTCAAGCATGCCCTCATCCGCAAGGAAGTCATCGAAATCACTACCGATGTTTTGATTTTTCATTTTTGCCTCTTTAACAGTTTGAGCCGTTCTTTCGCCAAATCCAATTCCGGTTTGGGAGTCTTCTGCTCTTTCTTGATGAAACCATGCAATAAAACCATCACATCTCCATCCAGAACAAACAGCACCCTGGCAATTCGATTGCTTAACCTCGTGCGGACTTCCCAGATGCCACTTTCGAGATGCGCCACCAACGGCATGCCCAAAGGCCAACCGAACTGAACGGTCTTGATGTCTGCGCCTATAGTCTTACGCTCAACGACGGGCAGATCCTTCAGCCAATCACGAACCGGTTCGCTACCGGCACCCGTCTTGAAAAACCGTGCGCCTAAGGTTGGTGGTGCTTTTTTCTCCATGATGGAGTGTATCAAACTTGGTACAAGTTGGAAATCTGAATAGTAGTTGCCTTTTGGGCCGACGCCACTTCGAACGCCACTTGGCCAGCATCCGCGCCTGAAGGGCTTCCAAATGCGCTGCACCGTGGTGTCGCTCACACCGGCAACTTCTGCCAGCATCCTGGTGCTCCACTGTGTCGCGGCCGACGGCTGGGTCTGCGTGGTCAGGCGCACGATCTCGGCAGGGTCGCCTTGGTAGTGGCCTTTCGGGCTGAAATTAGGCGCGGATTGCCCTCGCGCAAGGTGTAGACGACGGTCAATAAGCGAGCCTGGTTGCTCATGCCAACTAGCAACTATCGTGACTCACCTTCCGCCCGAGCCTCTTCCATCACGAGCGCCTGCGGGTCGAGCAGGCAACTCAACGCCTCATCGAATGAGACGCGTGTTTGCGCTGATTGGCGGCCGTTTTACGCGGGGTCGAATCCGATCTGCATCCGTGGAATCATGCAAATCTAGTGTGCATTAGTCAATCGTCGCTGAAATTGATTAGTTCATCGTTGCGCGACGTAACGGGGTGAGCGTGGCAAGGATGTCATGATCAAAGGCCATCACGTCAGGCCGTTGGATGCCCTCGCTCTCAAGGCTGCGCCTTCGGGCGGCGTTGCTTGGCGCACGTCGGATTTTATCTGTGATGTGATCAATGTTTAGATTCTCTTCGCCGCTGAGAGGGCAGGGGAGTTCACGCAGGGATTGGAGGATGGTGATGAGTTGCATGGTCGCATCCATCACGATGCTCAGGCAGGATTAGTCTGCGGGCTAATATGAAAAGTGTCGAGTTAAATCCAGTAAATCGCGTTAGAATGTCAAAAAAGTTTATCGGACAATTACTCTCAAAAACACCGATCTCATGAGGAAAATATTTTACGGCTGGCGGATTGTTGGAGCAGGGGGTGCTTTGCAGTTTCTGCAGAGCATGCTGCTCAATCAGGCATTCGGCATTTACGTTGCTGTGCTGGTGGAAGAGCGCGGCTGGAGTAAAACATCCCTGTCTGCCGCAGCCGCCCTGAAATCAACAGAAGTTGCGCTACTCGGTCCGATACTTGGCTGGCTGGTGGATCGCTTCGGCTCGCACGGTTTGGTGCGTATCGGCATTGTGATGTTCGGTATTGGATTCATGCTCTTGAGCCGTATCGAAACGCTGGTGGGTTTTTACGCCGCGTTTGTGGTGATTGCGCTTGGTTCCAGTATGTTCAGTAACCTGCTGGTGAGCGTGGCCATAATTCATTGGTTTGAAAAGCACCGGACGCGCGCGCTATCGGCGTTACAGTTTGGCGGAGCGATTGGCGGGCTGTTTGTGTTTTTGGTGGCGTGGTCGATACAAAGCTTTGGCTGGCGACCGACGGCGTTTGGCTCCGGTGTCATTGCTATAGTGCTGGGCTGGCCGCTGGCATCGATGATTCGTAGCCGTCCGGCAGATGTCGGTGAAACAGTTGACGGGCTGCCCCAAGGACAGCGGACAAGCGGAAGCGCCCACCGGCCCCGCGTTTACGGCTCGGCAGGCCCTACGCACCAGTGCGTTCTGGATGCTCTCGCTCGGCCACGGTTTTTCTTTGCTGGTGGTGATGGCGATCAACGTGCACGCGATTACGCATATCAAGGAAGGACTGGGCTATTCGCTGTCCCAGGCTTCGCTATTTTTTACATTGGTGACATTCGGACAGTTTTTGGGGGTGATGCTCGGCTGGCTGCTCGGTGAAAAATTCGTCAAGCGCAAAGTGGCGGCTACCTGCTTACTGATGCATGCTGCGGGCCTGTTACTGCTGACCTATGCGCCAGGCCCCGTCATTCTCGCGTTCGCGTTGTTGCTGCACGGCGTAGCGTGGGGATTGCGCGGCCCATTCATGCAGGCGAT
>CAIZGG010000199.1 GCA_903932425.1 uncultured beta proteobacterium
TCCCTTCGCGGTTCATATCACTTAAAAACATCGTGGCCGAGCCGTCTTCCATCTTGGCCATGATGATGCAATAGGTGGCACCCTCGGCACCCGTGATAAACCACTTGTTGCCGTTGATCACATAATCGTCACCATCTTTGACGGCGGTGGTCATCATCATGCCGGGGTCAGCGCCTGCACCGGGCGCAGGCTCGGTCATGGCAAAGCACGAACGCGTTAGCCCTTGCACTTGTGGTCGCAACCAACGCTCTTTTTGCGCTTCGGTAGCAACGATTTCCATCAAATGGATGTTGCCTTCGTCGGGCGCATGGATGTTCATGGCCGTGGGGCCAAGGGTTGAATAGCCCGCTTCTTCAAAGACGATGGCTTTATCAACATGACTTAAGCCCAAGCCACCTAGTTCAACCGAAGCGTGTGGGGTTAACAGACCTGCCGCACGGGCAAGCGCCACCAGCTCAGCGCGCAGCTCAGGCGTCGGGCCATGCGCAGTTGCGCGTGGGTCTCTTTCTAGCGGAATGATCTTGTCAGCAATAAAGCTGCGGGTGCGCTGCTGCAGCTCAAGCTGCGCCGGGGTCAGTGAAAAATCCATGAGGGGATGTCCTAGTCGCTAAATCGATGAAAGCAACCGCTATTATCGCAATTTCAGCGAATCTTGCTTTGATTTTGCGCAAGGGTGAAAGAGGGTGGTGTTTTGCTTAAGATTTTAGGGAATGCGGCCCGAGTCTTGGGCGAAAGCTGGCAACTCAAGCCCTTAACGCTGCTTTTTACTAAAAAGTAGGTTCAGGCTGACCACAAGGGCCAACAGGCCAAAAATAATAAAGCCATATTGATAGCTTTTAGTTGCTACGATCACATAAGCAAAGCCTGACGGGCAAACAATACCGCCTAGGTAGGTAAAAAACAACGAGGCTCCGGTCGTTGAAGCGATCATGCCGGGTGGCGATACGCGTGCCACCTCTGCCATGTAGACGCCGTTCCAGCCAATCGCAGAGGCCCCAAAGATGACCATCAACACAATAATCATGCCGTAAGACCAAGACGTGGAGAGTGTGCCCGTGAGCACCGATGAGACCGCCATGATCACGCCCAATATGACCATCACCACGCGAGGCGAGAAAAAGCGGTCGGCGACCCAGCCCCAAAACACGCGCGCAAACACACTCGCGAGCTGAGTCATGGCAAGCACAAAGCCCGCGGCCACAAAGGAGATATTGATTTCAAGAGTCAGATAGGTGACCAGATAACTGGTCAAAATCATCTGCAAGCCGCAAAACACAAACGATACGATGGCAAGCTCGCGCAAGTCGCGATTCATAAATACGAGCTTGATGGGCTGTGTGATTTGCGACCACGAGAACGGGCTTGAAGCAATGCGATCCCGGTCGAGCTCTTGTCGAAACGGCTGGGCCACCCAAACAAAAGCCATTAGCAACGCCGCCACTAAAAACAAGGTGATTTGCCAGCCAGTCACCACGACTAGCACTGGTACTGCTAAGCCCGCCAAAAAGCCTGCGATGGGGTTACCGGTTTGCCGAATCGAGAACGTTAGGCTGCGCCGCCCGGGCGGCGTGGTACGCGCCAAAACATGCGAGCTCGCTGGCGAGATTGGGCCGTAGCCGATCCCCATAATGATGGCGCCCAGCACGACGAGTGTGACATTGCCACACGCCACCAACGCCAAGCCTAGTGAGCACAACGCGAGGCCTATCTGGCTGATGCGGGTCGCACCATACCTGACAATAAAGTTTCCAGAGACCAACGCTGCGATCATCCCTGCAACGTACACAATTGAGATGAAATAGCCAATCCACTCAGGGGAGATCGCCAGCGCTTCGGCGGCTACTGGCGCCAGAATCGGGACTGCATTGAGCACCAGCGCCGAGACAACCGCGACGCTTAACATCATTGCAGAGGGGGCAAAGCTTTTCATTTAATTTCAATTAGAAGCGAACTGTTGCATCACCCGACGGTGTTACCTCAGCACAGAAAGTCTAGAGCCTGGGTGCCTTCACGCTTTTGCGCAAAAATCATCTCGGCGACTTCAATCGATACCTTAACACGCGCACAGTTGGCATTCGTGCGCCAATCCCCTATGATCAAACCCATTGTCGCTTCACGAAACCACAGGGCAAGTTCGATGCGAAGTATCCAACACCCCGGGCAACCAAGCCCACAGCGCGTTGCGGCGCAGCAAGCCGAGCTTGCGCCTTTCGAGCTTGAACTGCCCGCGCACATGACGCTGATGCAAGCGGTGGCCCAATCGATGCAAAGCATCGGGGCGCAATGCGCGACGTTTCGCATGCAAGGTGGTGGTTTCGAGCCGTTTTCGTATGTGATGCCCGCCTTGGCAAAAACCTCTGCGCACGCGGTGTATTTCAGCGATACCTACCCGGTTGAGGGTGCGGTTCGCCTTGAAACGGCGTCGGTGACGTTTGGCCAACGCGATGGCAAGCCCTGGTTACACAGCCATGCGATCTGGATTGAGGAAAGCGGGCGCCGGCACTGTGGCCATTTGTTGCCTGACGATATTCAAGTGAACGCACCGATTCGTGCCCAAGGTGTGGCGGTACGCGGTGCCACCTTCGCGGTATGCCCCGATGGCGAAACCAATTTCAGTTTGTTTGTGCCGCTCAAAAGCATGGCGCGACCAGTTCAAACAAATATGGCTCGGACAAGCCACGCAGGTGATGATGTTAAGGGTTCGGACAAAACAACCACGCTTGCACAAACACCACACAGCAAAGGCTATGCACTTCGCGTGGCGCCCAACATTGATATTTCTACAGCGC
The DNA here is from genome assembly GCA_903932425.1 of uncultured beta proteobacterium. Taxonomy (GTDB): domain Bacteria; phylum Pseudomonadota; class Gammaproteobacteria; order Burkholderiales; family Burkholderiaceae_B; genus Zwartia. Next base: position 2,790 of record CAIZGG010000199.1, read on the forward strand.
TAGAAATGTTTTGTAGCCAGCGCGGCATCACGCATGCCACCATTCAAGGCGGTGTCGGCAGCACGGTCGGCGCAGTGTTTGATGATGGTCGAGTAGTCGAGCCCTTTGTGACTGAACTGCTGATACGCAAGGGTGAAATATTGACGAACGCGGCTGGCCAAACCCAAGCACAGCTAGACGTGTCGATGGTGGACTACAAAGGAGGGGTCTCAGAAGGCCGTCTCGCACGAGGCCAAAACCCCGTGCTTGTGACCTTTGAGTTAGCGCTTGAAGTGCTAGGCGTTCAGTGATCAGAAACTAAACGACAAGCCCGCAACCACACCGAAGAGCGATTGCGTCGTTGTGATGCCGCCAGATTTTTGTCTGTTATAGAGATTTTTGAAACCAATGGTGGCCGCGCCCCACTCGTAAGCATGACCTACGCCAACCATTTGTTGAGACGTGACTTCTGTGTCTTGCCCCATCCCGCCAACATCAATGTAAAACGGAATAAAGTAATCAGATTCGCCTAAACGCACCCGACCTTTTAGACCCGCGATTGGGGTCGTACTGGTCTTGGCGTTTGAGTTACTTGAGCCGTAGACACTGTCAGCGACTTTCAAATCAGTTCTGGCCACAACGTTCATGACTCGTACACCTGCCAAACCATCGATATAGGTGTCTTTCGTGTTGTGAATCGTGTAGGTTGCCGCGAAGGTGTAGATACCTTGCTCAACGGTGGTGTCCGAGCTGAGGTTGGGTTTGCCCAACACCTCAGACTTTTGAGCGTTGAGTTTTGCAAACACCATATCGGCCATCGCACCGAAACGACCGTACTGAGCCTCAAGGGTCAACATTGCTGCAATATTTATATTCGAGATGATATCTCTTGCGCGGTAGTCGACCGAGGCAAGCTGAGTCTCTCCGTAGGCCAAACTGCCTCCAATGTTAGTCGCCCAGAGGTAAGGTGTCACTGCACCGCGCCAAGCGTCGGTTACCTGTGGGATGGTCTGAACACCTTCGGTCGCTTGCACCGTGAGGATGGCAGCAGGGCTGACTAAGATGAATAGCAACGCAAGGATTTTTTTCATTTGAATTTTAATTTTTCGTGATTAAAAGTAAAACGTCCAACAAAAAATGTTAAAGCAAACTTAAGTTGAAACCACTTCGGTTAATTATTTGCCTCTCGCCGCAAGCAGCAGGGCGTTTTATTTTGCAACGTATAACTGTGATACGTACGACTTTGTGTGAGGCCCACCGTCAACAGTCAGTGCCGCACCATTGACATAAGAGGCTCGGGGTGAAGCCAAAAACACAACAACATTAGCGATGTCAGACGGCACACCCCAGGCTTGGCCTTTCGGCACCGAGACGGTTTCAAGCTTGTCACGGTTGGCGATGGCAGAATCAGCTTGCCATTGGCCACCAGCTGCTTGGCTTTCCCATAGGCGAAAGCGCTCTTCGGATTTAACCACACCTGGAATCACACAGTTCACTCTGATGCCAAATTCTGCCAATTCTGTTGCTAAATCAACAGAAAAACGCACTTCTGCTGCCTTTGCGGGGCCTGTGCAGCTTGAGCCAGGTGGGAAATTACCTCGAATCGCGGTGCGCCCAGAGATGTTAATGATGGACGGAAAACTTGATTTTTTTAACAAAGGTAAGGCTCGTTGCGAGACGCGGAATTGGGCAAAAAAGTTAATTGCCATGCCGTCCTGCAACTCGTCGTCGGTCACGGTCGCGAAGGGTTTATAGATGCCAGTGCCCGCGTTATTGACCAAAATATCAAGTCGACCAAAGCGCGCCTGAATATGCGCGATCAGCCGATCGATATCCGCAAGCTTAGTCATATCCGCTTGCACAGCTTCGATTGTGCCGCCCTTAGCCGCGTTGTGTGAGGCAACGGCCTCATCGAGTTTGCCTTGACGGCGTCCACAGATCACCACGTGCGCGCCTTCGTTTGCAAAAGCTTGCGCGGTGGCCAGGCCAATGCCCTCGCTGCCTCCGGTGACACAAACGACTTGTCCTGATAGGTCTAGATTCATTGTTGAGCTCAAATTTTTGTTAATTTTTAAAAAAAGACCGACCAGCGGGCCTATTTGCAGCGAAACCCCTTGGGGCCAGCAGATCAGTCGACTTTGATATTCAAGCGGCGAATAATGTCGCCGAACCGTTTGATTTCGCTTTGCGTAAAGGTCGCCAGCTGCTCAGGCGTTGAGTATTCGTACTCGGCACCCTGAGTAATGATCCCTTCTTGAATCTCGGGGCGCGCTAATACTTTTTTCGCTGCAACGTTCATGAGGTCAATCGTCTCTTTCGGAGTGCCTGCACGTGCATACAAGGCAAACCACTGCGATACTTCAAGATCTTTAAAACCGGCTTCGGCAAAGGTTGGTACATCAGGCATTGTCGATGAGCGCTTTGCACTGGCTACCGCGAGCACCTTAATTTTGCCGGCTTTGTATAGCCCCGACGCCGAGGCGACGCCAACGAACGAAAGCGCAACCTGACCAGCGGCTACATCGCCAATGGCTGGGGCATCGCCTTTATAAGGTGCGTGAACCATATCGATGCCAGACGCCGCCTTAAAAGCTTCGCCGGCCAGGTGCCCGGTTGACCCCACACCGCTGCTAGAAAAAGCCAGTTTTCCTGGATTTTTTTTGCTATACGCAAGCAATTCAGCAATCGAATTAATGCCTAAGCGCGTATCGACAGAAAGCGTTTGTGGCACATACCCAATCATGCTGACGGGAGCAAAGTCTTTGATCGGGTCATACGGAAGATTAGGGTACAGGGTAGGGTTGGTGCCATGTGTCGCGCTGTTACCGGTTAATACGGCATAGCCATCAGGTGCAGATTTAGCAACGTAGGTGGCACCCACGATGCCATTTGCACCGGTCTTGTTTTCGGCAACGATCACGCCTTTGAGTTCAACAGCCATGTGCTGCGCCATCAAGCGCGTTAGATAATCGTTTGCACCACCTGCGGCAAAAGGTGAAATAAATTGAATCGGCTTTTCAGGAAAGACGGCAAAGGCTTGAGTGGCTGCCAGCGCCAGACCGATGGCCAGGCCTGCAGTCGCGGCGATTTTTTTAAAGGTAGATGTGTGACCTTTGGTCATGGCTGTCTCCGAGGCTGCGCGTGCTCAATTTTTGCCGCGCAATTGTTGTTTAGATAGGTATGAAGTGTAAGCACTTTTAGCTCAAGGCATCAAAACTGTCTAAGCGCCGAGCGGTCTGACAAATGAGGATCCCAATGAAGGGCGCTGATTTTTCATAATATTCCATATTATGGACTGCTCTATCAAGTATCATGCGCAGCTTGGGTACGCCATCGCTTAGGATAACGGTCGCGCTTTGCCCTTAGTGTTTTTTGCCAGTCAACCCTTGGATTAGCGATATGCAGCAGCCAGTTTCAAACAGTCACCCCATCCTTGAACGAGCCCGTATTGCAGTGGCGTTAAACCGTACACCGGGGTATCACTTTTGCGGTAATTTTTTTAATCTGCTGTACGACGACGTTGATAACCAGCATTCGATTGTGCATATGGACCCTGCTGTGCAGTGCGCGGATCAGGATGGTCAATTAAGCATGACGGCCTTTGCCATGCTGGCTGACATGGGCTTAGCAACGGGGATTCGTTTTGGACTTGATAAAACAACCCGCCTGGCAACCGTCTCGATTAGTTTGCAATTAACCGGGGCACCAAGATTAGGGCGCGCATCGGCTTCGAGCAAGTCGCAGGGCTTCATTCAAGGGGCAAGCGCTCAGCAAGGTTTGAGCCAAACGCGCATTACCGCGGGTGATGATTTAATTTGTATCGGGCATGGCGCTTTCATGATCTTGCCCGTGCCCGGTGGCAAAATTTTGGATCCAATCCCTTGGGTTGAGACCAAGCCCCCAGAGAACCCACCTTTAGATTTGTCAACCTTAAGCGAAGACGAAGCTTGGGTCTTAAAGCGCGTTGAGCAGGCGATTGAAAAAAATACCAACGAGGGTGGAAATTTTGTCACGCACTTCTTGGGGCTGTATCCAGCCGTACAAGAAAATGGCGCACACGTTGTTATCGAGAACGGCGCTCATATCGCGAATCGGGTGAAGCATGTGCAGGGCGGTATTGTGCTGGCCTTGGGGATGGAGACCGCTGCGGCTGCCCTGGGGGCTGAGTGGCTCTTGTCTGGGGTGACGGCAACTTATATCAGCCCGGGCGAAGGCGAAACGATTTCAGCGACGTCAACGATCGTGCACCGCGGTCGCATGACCGCCGTCGTGAGCACGCAGGTGATGAACAGTACGGGGCGCAAAGCCTTAGAAGTGATTACGACACACGCACGTAAGCCTTAATTTGAAGGCCCTAGGTAGCCTTTGACGGCGGCTTATTTTTGTAAGCCCTAGGCTGGGAGTTCAGCGCGCTCTTGGGTCTTTTTGTTCTTAGGTGCTTTATAGCGGTTATAGCCCCAAAGGTACTGTTCGGGCATTTGTGCGATCATGGCCTCCATCTCTTGGTTGATGATGGTTGCCGCAGCGACACCGTCATCGGGCAAGGGTTGCTCAAGCTTTTTATATTTGAGCGTATAGCCGTGTCCTAAGGCTTCGCGCTTGGCACCAAGAATAAAGATCGGTGCCCCCGACAATTTCTGTAGTCTTTGCACGAGGGTCATCGTGTAGGCCGGTTTGCCAAAAAAGGGCGCCCAAACGCCTTCGCCTTCAGGTGGTACCTGATCTGGCAAAATGCCCACAGTATTGCCGCGCAGCAATGTTTTTACTAAAGTACGCACACCAGTTTGATTCGCTGGCGCCATTGTCAATTGCGGACGTGAACGCATCTGGATAATCCACTCTTGCAGCCATTTGGCACGCGGAGGCCTAAACAATACGGTTGAGCGATAGCGACTGCTGTAAACAGGCCCGAGCAGCTCAAAACACCCAGCATGAGGCGACAGCAAGATGACGCCTTTGCCGTGCGCCAGAGCGTCGTCAAACTGTTGCCAGTTGTCGCACGCTAGTTTTGTATTCAAAAACGCGTCATCACGCCGAGTCCACCAAAAGGGCATCTCGTAGATCAGTTGTCCCGAACTGAGCATCGAGGCACGCAGCGTTTGCGCAGTCGAAGCCGGAAATGCGTGTTTGAGGTTTTCTGCAGCCCGCCGCTTGTAACGCCCCGGCAGACGCCAGGCCAGCCAACCGGCGCACCAGCCAAGGGCTTGCACTAAGCTCAGCGGTAACGCGCCAACTAGCTTGAAGAGGAGGGTGGCCAACAGGGGGCCAAATTTATTTAGCATAACGAATAGAATAACAAAACCACCTAAACCTGACAGACTTAGCTTTCACTCACTGATCCCTCATGAAACTGACTGACCTCATTACTCCCGTTGCCCTGATCGATTTACCCCGGATGCAACATAACATCAAGAGGATGCAAGCCCAGGTATCCGCTTTAGGGGCGACCTTCAGGCCGCACGTCAAAACTTCAAAATGTGTTCTAGCCACCGAGGCACAGATTCAGGCCGGCGCGCAAGGCATTACGGTCTCTACCTTGAAAGAAGCCGAGCAGTTTTTTGCCGCTCGGATTCGTGACATTCTTTATGCGGTTGGCTTGGCGCCAAACAAGCTTGCTGCAGCGGTTGCGTTAATGCGTAAGGGTTGCGACTTAAAGGTGTTAACCGATAGCGTGCAATCTGCCCAGGCAATTGCCGCGTTCGGTAACGATCAGGGTGTGTGCTTCAAGGTGCTGATTGAAATTGATACCGATGACCATCGTTCGGGGATTAAGCCTGATTCACCGGCACTTTTAGCCGTTGCACAGGCTTTAGAAGGCCCTGGCTGCGAAATCATGGGGGTCATGACACATGCAGGCTCAAGCTACGATCTGAACACCCCCGAGGCGTTAATCGCCATGGCAGAGCAAGAGCGCGCTGGCTGCGTGCACGCCGCCGAGCGTTTGCGCCAGGCGGGCTTTAAGTGCCCCATTGTCAGCATCGGTTCAACCCCAACGGCCTTATCGGCAAAAAATCTTGAAGGTGTAACCGAAGTGCGCGCTGGTGTGTATGTCTTTTTTGACTTAGTGATGCACAACATTGGTGTCTGTACAAAAAATGAAATTGCGCTCAGCGTGTTAACGAGTGTGATCGGTCATCAAGAAGAAAAAGGTTGGGCCATTATTGATGCGGGTTGGATGGCGATGAGTCGCGATCGTGGCACGCAAAAACAAGCCACTGATTTTGGTTATGGACAAGTGTGTGATCTAAGTGGGCAAGTGCTAGAGGGTTACACCATCAGCGGCGCTAACCAAGAGCACGGCATCATGTCGCGTGCTGGGGAGCCCGACTTAGAGATTGCAAAGCGTTTTCCAATCGGTACGCAATTTAGAATTTTGCCGAACCACGCATGTGCGACGGGTGCTCAATTTCCTGAATATCAGGCGCTTGATGCGCAAGGAGAGGTTCAAACCTGGAGTCGCTTTTACGGCTGGTGAAGCCTACTTCAACGATTCAAGTGCCTTAGGGCTTAATTTTGCCCGCCTTTGATGCCTTGAGGCTTCACTTTGCCTGCCTTAAACAATCACACTTGTTTCTATTCGACTGAATGACACCGAGGCCTAATTTAGCCATCGCGATGTTTACGAATTGAAGCAGGCTTAGGTGCAGGGCACACTGCGCTCTTGTTTATATAAGCAAGAGGTGTGGTGTGTCTGCTCAGTCTTCAAAGCCAACAATTAAGTTACCCGCGTCAGCCTTCGAAAGATCTTCGACTTGGAAAGCTGACCAAGAAGCTAAGCGGATTAGCACGTTGCGCCTCAGGCGTCAGGCTGGGCAGGGCATGACTGAATACATCATCATCGTGGCCTTAGTTGCGGTTGCGGCGATCGCTGTGTATCAGTATTTAGGGCAGGTGCTTCGCGCGCAAACTGCCGCAGTGGCAAAAGAGCTTGCCGGAGAAGATGGCACGCAGCAATCACGCGCAGCACAGTCTGCCGCCGAATCCGCAGCTACACAAGCTGCAGCGAAATCTTTAAAAGACTTTACCGGTCAGGCAGAGGGTTCAGGCCGATGAGTGCTCGGCCTGAGTTGCTGCAGCCCGCTCTGGGCCAAGCTGGGCAAGTCTTACCGCTCGGTTTGATTCTTTGCACGGTGGCGTTGGTTGCCTGGGCCTTGTCGTTAAATTTAGGTCGACTCGTGCACAACAAAGCGTCGTTGTTACGCGCAACAGACGCAGCGGTGTATTCGGCTGCTGTTGCCCAAGCGCGTGCACTTAACCTTCATGCGTATTTAAATCGCGCCCAGCTAGCGCAGCAGGTAGCCATGGCGCACTTAATTACGATGGCGTCTGCGCAGCGCTATCGTGCCACCTTAGCGCAGCAAGCCAGTCGCTTGAATCCGCCCGTCGCATTGATTGGCATGCTTTTTGGTCCTCAATATGGGGCGGCGTATTTGTCTGCCAAAACAGGGGGCACGGGCGATCAAGTGGCCTTGGCGCAGTTGTCTGATGCGTTTAATCGTCACGATGATGTGATCCATCACGTCATCGAGCGAGTGCGTGCAGAGCAATTCAAAAGTCTGAGCTCCTATAGAAACCAAATTCTTGAAGACGTTTTAGTTAAAAATGTGGGTGCAAGTGGTTCGTCGATGACAGGGGCGACGATGAATGAACTTGGCCTTGAAGCAACATTTATGGTTGATGATCTACCGGGTTTTGTCTCACGCTTTTCAAGTACAGACAGACGCTGGCAGGCCATGTTAAAGCGCGTGTCAAAGCAATATGGGTTTTTAAACGAGCGCAATCACACGACTCGTAATCTTTGGGCAGTTAACCTTCGATGCCCGCACAAACGTCATGAGTTACGTCGCAAAGGCTCAACTAGGCTGGGGCCAAATGGCGACTGGTCTGTACAAGATCACCAATCTTTTCATGCCTTACGCTATAACCGAGTCATCGGCTGCTACCAGCGTGAGTACCCGATGGGATGGGCGTTGATCAATAGTTCGGTCCGCGGGCGCACCACACAAATGGCAGACAGCTTCGCAGATACGTTACCGCAAAACTTTTCTAACCAGTCATTCTGGCGTTGGGTAGGAACCCAAGCTGATGGCGGCTGGAATATATTTTCAGGCGGTGACAATCACTTGGCGCGCCGTTGGGCCTCAGGTCAACAAATTCGTTGGACGACACAAGGCATGCCAAGCTTTGGCACGCTGACGCCAAAACATAAAGATTCCATTCGGTTAGCCATTGCTGTCACGCAACAGAGCCCCTTAATCCATACCGGTGCGACGCTCGAAGAAAAGCGCTTCGGTGCACAATTTTCTCTTGGCTCAAGTGAACGGGTTCAGACGCTGTACGCCGAGTCTGCGGCTACAACCTATTTTGCACCGCCCGAAGCGGTTGGTCGTTCGGTGACGGCGCCAAACCTTTTTCAACCTTTTTGGCAAGCTCGTTTGATTGACATTGCGAAGACCAAACAGAAAGTGCTGAAGGACAAAAGCACACGTTCACAGTTTGCGCAGAGTGCGACGCAATGAGTCAGCGACTTGGGCTTCGACACGATCAGGGTCAGGCAGCGATTGAGGCGCTACTGATGATGACGCTTGGTTTTATACTTGTGTTGGCCGTTCATTACAGCGGTCAACTTCGCTCAAACACCCTTTATCTACTGGGCGAGAGCTATTTTTTATCGTTCGTGTCGCAGTCATCGCTAGATGAACGCCATACCAAGGTAAGCGCGGCAAGTACCACGTATAGCGCGCAGCACCAAGAGATTGAAAAACAACTAGGTGTTGACTCGGCAACACTGTTGCGTGCGAGTGTTTATTCAACACCAGGTTTGCGCAGCAGTTTGCCAGCACTGGGGCAGGCAAGACACTTATCGCTTAAGCGTCATAGTTTTTTACTGAGCGGCTATGGGCAGGCAGGGTCAACGCGGGCGGCTCAAACGAATATTGCAGCGTCTGACGCGCTGTGGCACCAGAGCTTTGCCGTGTCAAAACAGCAAGTGAGCGCGCATGCCCATTCTTTACAGGCTATCGATCAAGTGTGGGGTCGTGCGCCGCTGACCTCTGACTGGCTCTTACCCTGGGAAAACGAAGTGTTGGCTTACGAACGCTAGTTGGCATTTTCCCCGTACAAACCCTTTACGCCCGACTCATATATTTTCCCCGCTCAAACCCGTTACGCCCGACTCACATGATTTGTCTTCTAACACTGGTGAACTTTAGACGAGCTCAGCACTTGTGGCTGCGCCTTTGGCTGCTCTTAGGCTTCTTGTTTAACAGTCAAGCCGTTGCCAACCTACAGGCAACCAAGAAACCGCTCGTGTTACCACAGACGATCACACGATCAATGATCGTTGATCAAAGTCAATGGCAAGGGATCGGTGTCGAGCTTGAGCATTTAAAAAGCCCTGCAACCCTTGAGGTGACGCTCGAGCAGCTGGCGATGGCTCTGCCAGCTCTTACGCCCATATGGTCAGAGCAGGGGGTCGTACACGCACACTGGACCTCAGCCGAATCTTCGTACGCCTTATTCCTTTGGGCAAACGATACCCAAGGCACTGAAGGCACCGAAGGCTTGTTATCGACTCTTGTAGTTGGGCAGCTCGAAAAAATAGCTTCGAACACGGTGTCCACGCCTTTGTTGGCTCGTGAGTGGTTGCCTAAGCAGAGCGCGCAACTGTTTAGCTTTGTTGATCAATCAAGTGGCTCGCCTATCACGCTGTCAAGCTTTACGGTGCCATTGATGGCTTCGTTGTTAATCCCTCAGTTAAAGACCTATGGGCAACGCAATGGTTGGCTCAAGCTGCCAGATGGGCTTGCCTTTATACGTGACTCAAAGCGTTTGTCTTTTTACGTGATGGCCGACAGGGGTAGCACGACTGTGTTTGTATACGAAACCACGCGAGACACACAATGAAATTGACTCCTGCCAAGCGAAATGGATTGTTGCTCATCACCTCTATCAGCCTTGGGTGTCTGTCTGCCTGGGCGATTGAGCAGCATCTCTCAGCAAAGGAGTTCGAGCTTGAGCGGCAGAGCCGGATTGATCAAGTCGTGCGAATTGTGGCGGCGCGAGATTTGCCGCGCGGCACGCTGGTGACGTTGAACGACTTTGCCAAGGCTGAGTTTCCGACGAAATGGGTTGGGCCCGATGCTATACCGCTCAGTGAGGTTCAGCAGCTGCAAGGTAAACAGCTCAATGTCGAACTCAAGGCAGGGCAATTGCTTATGCATGTGCATTTGGTCGAGCGTGCCCAGCCGGCGCTCGCCTCAAGGCTAAGACCCGATAAACGGGCAGTGACGATTCCTGTTGATCTGATGAGTTCGATGTCGGGTCTATTACAACCCGGCGATCGCGTCGATCTGTTTGTGTCCTTTGACTATAAAGGGCAACGCACGACTGCGCCCTTATTACAAGGTGTTGAAGTCTTGGCCACTGGACAGCAAACTAAATTGACACAAGAGCCACCTACAGCCGATGAAACGCGGTATTCAACCGTCACGCTAGCTGCATCGCATAGTGAGGCAACCAAACTGGTCGCTGCGCGGCAAGGCGGCACGATTACGGCGGTGCTCAGCCACGAAGCCCCAGATCCCTTGTTGCTTGGCCATCAGACGACAGCCGCTCAGTTGCCCGGATTGTTAGGTCTAGAGTCGACAAAGCCTTCAACGCCAATTGAAATTATTTACGGTGACCGACTTTCTCAGGAACACGTTCTGCCTCAACTGACAGATTGGCCTGACTTTAATGGGCAGGCGCAGCCTAAGGGTACGCCATGAGCGGTTCTAAAAATGTTGAGCGGTGCGTGATGAGTGCGTTCAAAAATACGTATCGCAAACCTTGCTACAAGTTGGCAGGGGTATTGTGTTTGTCTGTTGGGCTTTGCGGTGTAAGCGTTTTTGCGACCGAGCCGAGCCGTCTCGACCTTGAGACGGGGGCCTCGACAATTTTGAAATTGAAAGGGGTGACACGTATCGCAGTCGGTAATAGTCAGATTGTTCAGGTCACAACCGTGAACCCGCGTGAGGTCTTGATCTTTGGCAAAACCCGTGGGTCAACCACAGTCGATATTTGGGTAACTGATAAAAAGCGGCATACCTATCGTATATTTGTTGCACCAGAAGGGCTGAGCAGAATTCAAGAAGAGGTCTCGCGCTTACTGAAAAATATCCCACAAGTGCGCAGCAGAATTGTGGGTGACAAGCTCGTCATCGAAGGTGAAGACCTTACTGATGCCGATCAACTACGAATCGCAACGCTCGCCAAGCGTTATCCCGAGGTGATTGACTTTACGAGTCAACTTGGCTGGGACAAGATGATCTTGCTTGATGTTCAAGTGCTCGAGCTACCTAGTTCTCGTATGCACGAACTTGGGGTTCGTTGGGATCCTACTTCGCAAGGTGGGGTGCAGACCGGCCTGGCCTGGGAAGGTGGATCGACCGCGCTCATGCAGCGACCGGGCGAGGCTGCCCTTGCAGTACCGTTTCCGTTACCGCAAACGGCTGGCTATTTGGGCTTGAATGCGTTGCTCTCTGCGCGATTGGCAGCCTTGTCCAAGTCTGGTGAGGCGGTTGTATTGGCACAGCCTCAGTTGCTAGCGCGTAGTGGTTCTACAGCGAGCTTTTTGGCAGGCGGGGAAGTTCCGTATGCCTCGGTTGATAAAGACGGAAAATCCACCACAACCTTTAAAAAGTATGGGGTCTCGCTCAATATTACGCCGCACGCCGACCGTAATGCCGCAATCCGCTCAAGAATTGAAATCGAAGTTAGTTCGGTTGACACGACGATCACCGTACCTGGCGGGCCAGCTTTAAAGATTCGTAAGGCTTCAACCGAGTTCAATGTGCGTTCTGGCCAGACCTTGGTGTTGGGTGGCTTTATTTCTCGTGAGCGTTCCAGGGATCAAGAGGGGTTGCCCGGGGTATCGAAGATTCCGGTCTTGGGTGGATTATTCGGTGTGAAGCGCGAGCAAGAGCGCCATACCGAGTTGGCAATTTTTGTCACACCAGTGATTGTGGATCCTCGGGATCCGGGCCTATCCGCGCGTGTGTCCAATGCGCAGGGCTTCTTGCAAGAGTCGTTTCCGGCCCCTCCAAAACTGAATACTCCAGTAGGTGGTTTTCAAGCGGTTGATCAGTGGGAGTCGGTTTCAGAGGCCGCTCAACTCAACGCAAGCCCTCCGTCTCAATGGGAGGACGCGGCGATTTCTTCCAATCACCAATAATTTTTTATTGCAATATTTGCAAAGGATTTGACTTGATCGAACTTGATTTATTTTTTGAAGATGGTACCCACAGGCATGGTCGCTTTGAGGTGCCGTTGTTGATGGGGCGCACTCCCGAGTGCGGTATCCAGGTGTCGCACTGGCGCGTTGCGCGACAGCATCTGCGTATCTTGCGAGCCGAAGATGGGTACCACATCGACGACCTAGGCTCAATTTTGGGTACTCGAGTCAATGGTAAGCGAATCACCCGCTATGGGCCCTTAAAAAAGTCAGATGAGGTCATCGTAGGCCCATGCCTGTTACGCCTCGCTGCGCAGGCTCCACGTGTCGCGCAGGTTCAGCAGTGCGCACTTGTGAAGAGCACACCTGCTAATAGTGCGCCTCTTAAGAGCACACCTGTTAATGGCGAACCTGTCGATAGCAGCAACCGCCCTCAAAGCGATGTAGCCGAAACAGGTGTTTGCAGCGAGGGTGTCGTAACAACCAAGAGATCTTATAGCGAGGGCACCATCGCAGCGAAGGGGGTCTTCAACGAAGGGGGGGTGGCCGAACTCAGTCGCTTGAAACTGCAATCAGAATTAGCATCATCAGTGCTTGAACTCAACGCCTCAGGCTTTAAGCGTCAGGTTGTTCTGAAGAATGCGACGACTGTCGGTGATAGCCGAGATGTTCTCAGCGTGTCACCTGAGTCAATTCCGAAGCTGGGTACTCAGGATCACACCCTTGCTCAGCAAGAACTTCGTCAAGAGCTACGGGCCGGTTTAATTCAGGCTTTTGACCTTCGGCGCAATGATGTCGGAGCGCTTTCTGATAGCGCTTTAAAAGCGCACGCGCTGGCCTGCGTTGCTGAGCTGTTTGACAAGCGCCAACTGCCGTTGACCGCAGAGCAACGCGACAGGCTGCTTAAATTAGTGGTCGACGAGGCGATCGGATTGGGCGTGATTGAAGAGCTGCTCGAAGATGCTGCGGTCACTGAGATTATGGTGAATCGTTTTGATGAGATTTACGTTGAAACGCAAGGGCAGCTCACCAAGCATTATCTACAATTTAGTAGTGAAGACGCGGTGCGTAGTGTGATTGAGCGTATTGTGTATCCGCTAGGCCGTCGAATCGACGAAGCCTCACCAATGGTTGATGCTCGCCTGCCTGACGGTTCTCGGCTCAACGCGGTATTGCCGCCAGTGGCCGTCAAAGGTGCAAGCTTTACGATCCGAAAGTTTCCTCAAAAGCGATTGCAGATGCACGACTTAGTCGCGCTTAATGCACTGCCTGCACCTTTGGCCGAGTTTTTGCGCTTGTGCGTTGAACGTCGTTTAAATATCGTGGTGTCTGGTGGTACAGGCTCTGGTAAAACTACGTTGCTCAATGTCATGGCGGGGCTTGTGGATCCAGGTCAGCGCATTGTCACGATTGAAGATTCAGCAGAGCTGTTTATTGCGCATCCTCATATCGTAACGCTCGAGGCCAGACAAGCAAACGCAGAAGGGCAGGGAGCCATTGCCATTCGCGATTTAGTCAAAAACGCCTTGCGAATGCGTCCAGACCGCATTGTGATTGGCGAAGTGCGCGGTGCAGAAGCGATCGATATGCTGGCGGCGATGAATACTGGCCACGATGGCTCAATCACGACGTTGCATGCAAATAGCCCACGCGATGCCTTGTCACGACTCGAAACAATGGTGCTCAGTGGACAGGCGGGTTTGCCACTGCAGGCGATACGTGAACAAATCAACTCAGCCCTTCAGTTAATTGTGCAGCAGACCCGGCTAGAAAATGGCCGAAGAATGATCACCGCTATTGCCGAGATTTCAGGCATTGAATCCGGCACAGTTCAAATGCAACAGTTGGTTCGTTTCGATACCCGCTTGCAGAGCTTGAGCGGCGCAGGTGTGCGCCCTGCGATTTTTGATGGCGCACTATTGCGGTCTGAGTCGCCGCTTCTGAAATGGTTTTTGCAAACATGAGCACACTAGCCTGGGTAAGTGCCTGCCTGTCGATCGCAATCGGTACCTGGTTTGGGCAGCGGCTTTTTTATCGCGCGTCGCTACGCTATCGAGAACATATGACGGCGCAAGCACGCAGCGAATTGTCTGACCTATTTGTTTTTATTGACTTGACGCATTTTTGGCCCGCGCTGGTGTGGCTAGCGATGGGGATCATGCTGCTCGTTTGGCTAGGAACTGAAAGTGTTTTGAGCTGCGTTTGCATCGGCGGCGTTATTTTTGTTATGCCTCGCATTATCCTCACGCGCGCTGTGAGCCGGCGTCAGCGGCGCTTTGATTTGCAACTGCCGGATTTTATTTTGTCGTTGTCTGGCGCTTTGCGCGCCGGGGCAGGCTTGTCGGTTGCGTTAAAGCATATTGTTCAAGAGGCGAGCCCTCCGCTCTCGCAAGAGTTCGGGCTCGTATTGCGAGAGCAACGAATGGGCGTTGGATTTTCTCAGGCACTTGCCAGTCTTTACAAGCGTATGCCCTCAGAAAGTGTTGAACTGGTCACCACGATACTCACCGTCGGTACGCGTTCTGGGGCATCCTTCGCGGATCTGCTTGAAAGGCTGTGTGTGAATATTCGCGCTCGGCAGCATCTGCAGCAAAAAATAGAGGTCATCACCACGCAAGGCAAGATGCAAGCCTGGATTATGGGTGCGCTGCCAGTTGTTTTGTTATTGGTGCTAAGCCAAATCGATCCGGTCTCAGTGCATCTTTTACAGAGCACTCCGGTTGGGCAAATGGTACTCGTAACCATTTGTGTGCTCGAATGCCTCGGTGTGTATGTCTTGCGTCGGATTCTTGCAATCGATGTTTAAGACGATGCTTTGGCTTGCCTTGCTCTCGGGTGCACTGGCCATCTCTGCGGCCTTGTTTGTGACTAGTCGCGCTGTTTTCAACAGTCTTGATCAAATCAGGAACACGGGCCTGAGTGCGGTGTTTAGGCGTTGGCTCGAACGCGGCGTCCTTCGGCCGCTGCTGACCTGGGTTGGGCGCAGGCTTTTGCCGTTTATTACCTGGAACCAACGCCACCGGTTGAATAAATTATTGGTGCGCAGTGCGTTGAGCGACTTTGATTACGCACAGATTTTTGCCTCGCAGGTTTTGCTTTCGTTACTTGCCTTGCTTGGGTACTGGTGTGTCGCAAGTGTCGGAGCGCCCCTGCGTTTAGCGACGCGCGCAGATCTATTGCTCAGTGTTCTTTTCAGTGTCAGTGCTGCGTCGCTTTGTTGGTGGTTACCCATTTTGTGGCTAAGGCAACGCTATCGGCAGCGAATCAACGCTATTGAACGGTCCTTGCCGTTCTTTTTAGACATGGTTGGTCTTGGCTTAGGCTCTGGGCAAAACTTACAGGCGTCACTGCAACTTGCCTGCGATCATGTCAGTGATGGGGCGCTCAAGGCCGAATGGCTTCAGACGCTGGGTGATATTCGCACTGGTATTACGCGTAGCGAGGCACTAAGGCAACTGAGCGTACGCATTGAATCAATCCCTTTGCGCCAGCTGATCTCAGCGATGATTCAGGGGGAATCGCTAGGGCAGGGGATGGCGCATATTATCGAGGTATACGGCGCTCAGCAGCGGGCTCGACGTTTAATGAATGCAGAGAAACTGGCTTTACAAGCGCCGGTCAAGATGCTGTTTCCGTTGGCCTTGTTTATTTTTCCGTGTACGTTTTTAGTGTTGGGTTTTCCGGTGGTGGTGCAGTTGCTCGGCTTGCAACCATGAATAGCGCGTCGATTGAGCAGGATATAAAACTGCAAGCCGATCGGTCTTTTGAGCCCAAGCTGATATTGATGCGTGCAGACACCATGTTGAGTCGCGCGCGCGGGTTGCTAGGCCAACGTGCGATTGCCTCGTCGACGGCGCTTTGGTTAAAGCCGTGCTCGAGCGTGCATACTTTTGGCATGCAGTGCCCAATTGGTGTGTTCTTTATCGATCAGACTGGCGGTGTGATTAAAACACTTGCCGAGCTTAAACCCAATCGCTTTGCCATGGCTTGGCAAGCGACGTCAGTGGTTGAAACTGCAGCGTTTGCGCTTGGGCTAAAAGAAGTGATGGAACAAGCCGTTATTCGGCTGCTGGCTCAGGCTCAGTTGCCACAAACACAGACGCATAGCTTGGATAAAAACTGCAATACAGGACGGCGCCACCGATAATATTAATAGGCACTTGGACGGTTGCTGCAACTGAGTTTGAAAGACCGATCCATACCAACAGGCTGAGGGCGCTATCTATCGCCAGAAATACGGCGAGCCAGCTTAAGCCATAAATTAAAAATACCCATTTATTACGCCAGCAGGCGATGCCACTAAAAAACAATGCACGCGATATGCTGATCTGGTGCCATGCCACAAGTACCGGCGCATACCAAAAAATGGCAGCCATCAGCATATAAAACACGCCAAAGATCACCATGGGTGTGCGTACGGCTTCTAGTAACGGCAAGAGGTTATTTGCATCGGTCAGGGCTTTGAGGGCCTCTGTGACTTCGGCGGCAAAGGGCATGAAGGCGAGCAGACCTAACAGCAGGCATATGCCCAAATATAGGGCGCCCATTCCGAGCAGTTTTTTAAAGACGCCGCTTGGTTTAAGGGGCTCGAGCCACATCCCGAGTAGCATTTTGTGCCCTTGCGCGGCATGGCGGCCTGCCGATAAGGTCACGACGGTCACGGCAGGCATCAAAACCACAAATAATATCGGGCCGATTGGCGGGGTGATGCTTGCCACCATCAGTAGCAGGCTAATGAACATTGCCCAAGAAAAAAAGGCAAGCGGTTGGGTGCGAAAGAGCGCCCAGCCATCGCTAACCCAGCGCCAGCCCGACAGGGCATTTAAAGCAACAGCTTGCATCAGTCTTCCTTGGGTAAATCGGGGATCAGACCGACAGTTCTCTGTTGAAGTACACGTTCAAAATGACTCGGATCGTGCGGTTTAAGCGTTTGCGCTGATCGTGGCAAATAAAAATCGTACAAGCGTGAAATCCAGAAACGCAGTGCCGCAGCCCTTAATACAGAGGGCCATAGTCGATGTTCGGCGGCAGTGAAGGGGCGCAACTTAGCGTAGGCAGTTAACCATGCTGTGACGTGCTCAGGCTTGAAGATACCCGTTGCTAAGTCAATACACCAATCATTTAGGCAGACGGCAACGTCAAATAACCAGGTGTCACAGCCAGCGAAATAAAAGTCAATCAAGCCACCCATTTGCGGCTCGGCCTGAGTACCTGCGAATAAAACGTTGTCTCTGAAGAGATCGCAGTGCGCGGGGCCGAACGGTAAGCTTTTGTACTCTGGCGTGAGCGCCATTGCTCGCTGCTCGGCCAAGGTCTGGCTTAATAATTGCGCCAGAGCGGGTGACAGGTAAGGGAGCACGACTGGCGCGGTTTGTTCCCACCAAGCGAGGCCACGCAGGTTAGGCTGGCTAAGCCCAAAATCTTTGGCGGCTAAGTGAGCCTGGGCCAGGGTTTCACCTGCGAGTGCGCAATGGGCGACTGTGGGCGCGGGCTCGTAGCCCCCGGGCAAACGATTGACGATTGCGGCGGGCTTTTGAAGGAGTGTTGATAATCGAGTGCCATCGATGCGCGTTTGCGGTTGAGGCACCGGCACGCCACGCTTCGCCAAATGGTGCATCAGCTCGATATAAAAGGGTAGTTGCTCTGCCGTGAGGACTTCAAACACGGTCAAAACGTATTCACCTTGTGTGGTGGTCAGAAAAAAATTGCTGTTTTCTATACCGGCTGCAATTCCACGCAGCGCAACAAACTCACCTAAGTCGTATTGCTTAAGGAGTGCGCGTGCGTCAGCATCACTGACAATCGTAAAAACGGCCATAAAGAATCACACAGGGTTAAATCTTGCAAGGTCAGTTGCGACGGTAAAAGGCAACGCGCAAAGTCAGAGTGGGAAGTTTAGCAAGAAGTACTGAAACGCTCTCGAAGTTGCCCAACAAGCTAGGCTGTGCCTCAGACAAAAATACTCACTGTCGTTATGGTAAGCGTAAAATCGCCGCGTTCGACCAAATTCTAAGTTGCTGAACCTCTGCA
>CAIZGG010000200.1 GCA_903932425.1 uncultured beta proteobacterium
AACCCGGCGTTTGAGACCAAACGTTCTTCAAAATCGTCGCTCACTTCGGTTTCGCTTTTCATCCGAAAATAAGATTCGGTCCAGCGGGTGTTGCCCCCAAAGTCCGACTCGGGGGATCGCTCGATGACCACGACGCTTGCGCCTTTGTCTGCAGCGGCTACTGCGGCCGACAAACCGGCGATGCCACTGCCGATGATCACAAGATCAAAGTTCATCTCGTTAGGGGTGTGTTGTGCTTGAGTCATATTGAGTACCAAATTAGCGAGCGATTCTGCAAATTAAACCACGGTGCCGAGCAGTTTGCGGCGTCTTTGACGTTCGCGCTTTGGGTCCATACCCTAGGGTGAATCGTTGTGTGCCTAGACTCGCCGGTGCAATGTGATGAGATGCCGTCAACCGGTCGCTTGATGGTCGCTCAGATGCGAGCCGAGCAAAACAGAGGCACAATAGCGCAAACAGCAGCAAACACAAAAAATAGCAGCAACAAAAAGGGGATTTCAGTGCAAGTCAAGAATATCGTAGTGGCTGCGGCGCTTTTGCTGGCCAGTACTTGGGTCAATGCCCAAAATGATCCTTATCCTTCCAAACCGATCAAATTGATTGTCGGCTACCCGGCCGGCGGGGCCTCTGATGTGGCTGCGCGCGCAGTGGCCAATAAGATGGCAGATTTTTTAGGTCAGCCTGTCGTGGTTGAAAACAAGCCGGGGGCTGCTGGCAATATTGGCTCAGAGTTTGTGGCCCGTTCAAAGGCCGATGGCTACACCTTGATCTTTGGCACGATCTCGTCGTCGATCAATGGCAGCCTGTATAAAAAGCTGAACTACGATCCCGTCAAAGATTTTGTTGCGATCTCGCAAGTGACGTCTACGCCTTTCTTGTTGGTTGCAAATCCAAACTCGCCCTATAAAACAGTGGCTGATGTCATTGCCGCTGCAAAGAAAGCAAAAAATCCGGATCAATTACCCGACTATGCCACTGCGGGTAATGGTTCGGGTTCGCACCTGTTCATGGAGCTCTTCACCTCAATGGCGGGTATCCGGTTGAATCACGTGCCATACCGCGGCGCTGCGCCGGCGGTTGCCGATGTAATGGGTGGACAAGTGCCCTTAACCTTTGACAATATTCTGACAACGCTTGCGCAGGTACAGTCTGGCAAGTTACGTGCGTTGGCGGTGAGTACAAAAACGCGCTCAAGTGTGGTGCCCGAGATTCCAACGATTGCTGAGTCGGGCGTGCCTGGCTTTGATGCAACGGCATGGTTTGGTGTGCTGGCCCCGGCCGGTACCCCTGCGCCGGTTGTGAACCAACTTGCGGATGCCATTCAAAAGTCGGTGAAGACACCTAGCGTGACCGAGACTCTGCTGAAGGCCGGTGCTGAACCTGTGGGTTCAACCCCTGCAGAATTTGAGGCATTTTATAAGGCTGAGGTCGAAAAATGGGCCAAGGTTGTTAAAAGCGCCAATGTACAGGTGGAGTAATTGGTTAAAAAACAAAGCAACTAATCTGGACAAGCGATGAAAATCTGGCATCAAAGTTTTACGGTCTTGAGTGATTTGGGCCCTTACAGCGATGCGCTCAAAGCGCACTTTGCGCGTGTGGCGCGCCCCGATACACAAATTGATATGCATGGCATGGCGCCAGGCACTTATTCTTCAAACTACCCCGGCTCCGATATTCGGCATGCGGCGCTGTTTCATTTGCATGGCATGCAATTCATGCAGGCCGGTGTGTTGGCGCAAGAGCAAGGCTACGATGCCTACGCGGTCAGCACATTGCCCGACCCAGCGTTGCGCGAGATTCGTGGCTTGATTGATATCCCGGTGATTGGCTACGGCGAGTCAGCCATGTTCACGGCCTGTTTGCTGGGGCGCAAGTTTGGTGTCCTGGCGTTTATTGAAGACTTCAACGAGCTGCTTGCGCAAAATGCTGAAAGCTATGGCTTAGCGTCGCGCTTTGCTGGCGCGGCCCCGGTTGGCTTTACCTTTAATGATGTGTTGAAAGGGTTTTCGGATCCCACTGAGCTCATCGAAAAATTTAAAACCGCGGCGCGTAAATTAATTGCGAAGGGTGCTGATGTGATCATCCCGGGCGAGGCGCCCTTGAATGTCTTGCTGGCGCGCAATGGGGTCACTGAGGTGGATGGTGTGACCATCATGGATTCGTTGGGCACCTGGGTCAAACACGCTGAGATGATGGTTGACTTGCGTCGCCTGTGCGGTACCAAGCCAAGCCGTATCGGCTATTACCATCGCTTGCCAGAAATTGAGCGTGCCAAAGAGGTTTTCGCTTTTTATGGTTTGGATAAGCGTTTGCCGGGCGTGTGAGGGGCGTGTCTCGAGTCGACGTTCGTTGAGTGGGACGTCGTAGATCATTTCAACGACTTGAATCGATAGAGCTAGATAGCTGGCGGTGATCGAGCACTCAACGTAGTCATCAACGCACCAAGAAAATTTAACAAACATAGTCAGGAGCAAAACATGGATCACACCTTTGATGTTGTTGTTGCGGGTTGCGGTGTTGCAGGCTTGTCGGCCGCCGTGACTGCAGCAGAGCGTGGCTTAAAGGTCGCGGTGCTTGAGCGCGCTTCGCGCGAAGACCGTGGCGGCCAAAGCCGGTACACCGAAGCGTATTTTCGGATGAAGGCCTTGGATCAGGTCACGGATGACTTTGAAACGCATTTAGCCGACAACCTGGGTTTGTATCCCGAGCCTGACTTGATGGCCGAGATGGCGACTGGTCGAGAGAACTGGTCGCACGCCACCCGTACGTTAGCGATCCCAGATACCGAAGTGATCGGTAATTTCGCTGATCAAGTACCGCCCACGATTAAGTGGTTGCAGGGTGTAGGCGTTAAATTTGATTTTTTACCCACGCAATTTTTGACAGCGACGCAACCCCGTTTGTTGCCAGTCGGCGGGGGCGCAGCCTTGGTAGACGCGCTGGCCGCACAAGCTGAAAAACTTGGTGTGACCTTTTTTTATTACACCACTGCGCGCCGCCTGTTATTAAACGATGAGGGTGTTGTAACGGGCCTCTTTGCCCAACAAAAAGGTACGCAGAGTGTGCGCTTTTATGGCAAGGTGGTACTGGCCTGCGGCGGTTTTGAGGGCAACCCCGCGTTGCAGTCTAAATATATCGGACCACGCTCTGTCTATTTGCGCCCAATTTGTAAAGGGGCGTATTTCAATCGCGGCGAAGGCATTGAGATGGCTTTGGATATTGGCGCCGCACCGTCGGGCGATTTTGGCAGCTATCACGCCGAACCCATCGACCCGCGTTCAGGTGTGTCTGAGCCTTCAGTGTTTATTTTTCCGTATGGAATTTTGGTGAACAAGGCGGGCAAACGCTTTGTCAACGAAGCGCCGGGCACGGTCGATGCCTGGTACGAGCGCATCACTCGTCGTATCTACGAACAAGAAGAAGGCTTGTCGTATGTCATTCTTGATCAGCGCATGAAAGATATTCCAAACTATCGTCTTGCCATTCGTAGTGATCAACCGGCAATCGAAGCTGACACGATTGAGGCGCTTGCCGCAAAGCTGGATATTCATCCTGAGACGCTCAAAGAGACCGTCGCTCAGTACAACGCGGCGTGCCCCAAGACGGGCAATTATGATCCTTTAAAAACCGATGGCATGGCCACGCAAGGTTTGTTGCCGGCAAAAAGCAACTGGGCTTTACCGCTTGATCGCGGCCCGTTCATGGCCTATCCAATTATTTCAGCTAATGTGTTTACCTTTGGCGGATTAAAGGTTGATCCCCGCGGGCAGGTGCTCGATACCGATGGGTACGCGATCCCTAACTTGTACGCCGCGGGTGAAGTGATTGGCATGTATTACACCAATTACACCGGTGCAACGTCGGTCTTGAAGGGGTTAGTGTTTGGTCGCCTTGCCGCCAATAATATTGCTGATCACCAGTAAAAGTCTTTGCGGCACGTGACGATCGTTTAACCCTAGCGATCATTGGTACAGGCAAGGTTCAAGCAATGTTTATCGTTGCGAGCCCCACGCCTGCCTTAGGAGATCAATCGTTGCCGCTCGAGCTATTTAATCCAAACTAGGAATCCGTTATGTACGCAGCACAATTTTTATCGGGGCGCGTGGCGCTTGTGACTGGCGGCGCCGGTGGGATTGGCGCGGCGGTTGCCGAGGCGCTCGCTGCTTCAGGGTGTCAGGTCGTGGCGGCCGATTTGCCTAATCGCCTGGGGGCAATGGACACAGGTGGCGGCATTGAGCACGTGGCCTTAAATGTTACCGATGCGTCTGATGTCACCCACTGTGTTGAGGGTGTGGTGAAGCGACACGGGCGTGTAGATATCTTGGTGAATGTGGCCGGTGTCGTGTCAGTGGGGAGCGCTCAAAATATCACAGAACAAGAGTGGGATCGCGTCATCGACATCAACCTGAAGGGCACTTTCTTGTGCTGCCAGGCCGTGATCCCCGTCATGAAGCAACAGAAACTTGGTCGCATCATCAACATTGGCTCGGTACTGGGTAAAAATGGTGGCAATCCTCGGCCATGGCTCGACCCTAAAGAACAAGACCGTGCAGGCAATGTCGCGTATGGGGTGTCAAAGGCCGGCGTGCACATGATGACGTCGTACCTTGCAAAAGAGCTGGCCTCGTTTGGCATCACGGTCAACGCCGTAGCGCCGGGCCCCGTTGCCTCGGCGATGACGACTGCGTTTCCGCAAACGCTCAAGGATTTAATCCCGGTCGGTCGTATGGGTAAGGCCTCTGAGATCGCGTCGGCGATTTTGTTTTTGGCTTCGCCCGAGTCGGGTTTTGTGACGGGTGAGATTTTGGATGTGAATGGTGGACTGTGGTCTGACTAGGGCTTGAAAAGCCCGCCAATGATGGCCATATTGCATTACAGTAGCGCTATGCAAGTTTTGCCTTTTTAAAAGAGATCAACGATGCCCTTCTGCTCAGCCTGTGGCACTAAATGTGCTGATGATGCCAAGTTTTGTAGCGCCTGTGGCAAGGCCCTTGCTGTGGCGCCTGCTCCTGAGCAGCCAACGCAAGCGGCAAGTGTCGCGGCCCCGGTCATTCAGGTGATTGCGCCTGCCGCGCCTTTGAAGGCGTTTGATAATCCAGCTGAACTCTGGAAGATGTTTTTCTATGTTGCCCTGTTTGATTTGGGCATTTATTTTTTCACAACCTCGGCGGTTGAAAACGGCAGCCTCACCTCAAGCGCAAATCTATTATTTTTTGGAGCTTACTTTGGGGTGTCTTACTTCTTGGTTAAGGTACAGGCCTTTGATAAAGGCCGTGCAGTCTGGCTTTTGCCGTTGATTGCGTTTCATGTCTGGGGCTATCTGCAAGGCATTGCAAGCAGTGGCGATATTGAATTCGCCACGACCTTTGACAATTACGATACGTTTATTTCAGGGATCCCTGAAATGGTGATCTTAATTAAGCTCTTTCTGGTGCTGCGTCAGGGTTCTGCTAAGTAGCTAGAGGCCTGAGCGAAATCAGGCGCTGGACTGGTCATGCAGCACTTGCCCGCATGACCTGTATGCCTGTATGACTCGCAGCCTGGCAGACTAGGGCAAAGGTTACTTCACCTTAAAGTGCGAGAGCCCTTGGTTGACGCGGTAATCGGTCGACTCTTGAAGCACGCCTTTCGAGTCTTGATACTGGTATACGTTGATCTTGTTATCGAGTTTGATAATTGTAAAAACAGAGGTTGTCAGCTGCCGTTCTGATTTGTCTTTTTTCACGACCTCGCAGACTTGTCTGAGTAGTTCGGGATCATCGATCGGTCTGCCTTGACGGTCTTTAATGAAGTCTGGGAGCACATGACTGGCGACAATCTTTTGATATATTTTGTTGCCACTCGTTGACCACTCCCAGTTGGTATTGGCCAAGCAAGAGAGCTTCGTTCCGTCTCCCAGTGTTGTCACATATTGCGCCTGTTCGCTGATCGTTCCGTTCGGTAAGAAGTCTTGAACATACTGAGCCATCATCGTGAGGTTATCGCTGGTAGTGTCGCTTTTGTGATACCACTTTCCAATTAATAGATTCTGGTAATAATTGTTTTTATTGTCAGTATTTTGTGAGGTAGTCGCGACTCGCTCCATCAGCCACTTCGCATTTTTTTCGCCTTCAAAATATAAACGGCCATCTGGTTGCAAGATGACGTTGACCCTATAGAAATTTCCATCGGTATAAACCTGTTGGCCCGTAAAGGTCGTAGCTGAGGTTGCACTCAATTGGATAATGGTTTGCCCGATCTGAAAATTTGGGCTGTTTGTACTGGTCGCAACACCAAGGCCATTTTTGAGGGTGTAGCCATAGCGCCATTGAGGGCTGTACCACTCGCCATCTAGCCGTTGAAGCGCTGTCTGCGCAAAGATACTCGACGACAAAAGCAATGTGAACGTAAAAGTCTGAAGCAATTTTTTCAAAAAAATCTGAATCATGTTGCACCTTTTTGTGTGTCTTCAACGAATGAGAGCTGGGTTTTAAGAATCACGATGGTTTCACTGATCGTTGTGTCTCGGGTACTCGGCTTTAGTCAGGTTATGTATTGGGCTTCGTTGTTGCCTTATCCAGCTCAGTCTGTGAGTTCAATCTTGGCTTGTTTGAGCACTTCACCCCAACGAACGTATTCCGTCCCCACAAACTTCTGAAACTCTTCAGTCGATGCCATCAGCCCAGAGGGCAAGGCAACTTTTTCAAGTTGCGCGATCACGTCTGGCTTCTTTAAGGTGAGTGTGAGCGCCTCGTTAATACGGCGAATGACAGCTTCAGGTGTCTTGGCAGGTGCAAAGAGGCCAATCCAGCTGATGGCGGTAAAGCCCGGTACGGTCTCTTGGGCCGTGGGCACTTCGGGCAAAACGCTTAAACGTTTTTCGCTTGAAACAGCCAAAGCGGTTAAGCGCCCCTCTTTAATCAAGCCGAGTAATGGTGGGGTGTCCATCATGGTGGCGTCAACATGCCCGGCTGCAGTGTCTGCGACTGCGGGCGTGGCGCCTTTGTAGGGTACGTGTACAAATCTGCCTTTAGTGGCGATGGTGAGTAGTTCAATTGCCAGATGTGGAAATCCACCCACTCCCGCCGAAGACATTGTGATCTCTCGGGTTTGCGCCAGTGCAATAAGCTCAGCCAGCGTTTTGACGTTGGGCAGGGTGGGCCCGACTGCGATGGTTTCTGGTGTGAAGCCAAGCATGTTGATTGGTATCAGATCGACGCGCGGGTCGTAGGGGGGCTTGCGCATCGTTTGTGGGGTGACAACAGTTGGGCTTAAGCTCGACACCAGCAGGGTATGGCCATCCGGAGCCGATCGCACAACCGAACCCGCCGCGATGGTGCCACTTGCACCCGCCTTGATCTCGATGATGACTGACGTTTTTAGGGCTTCGCTTAAATGCGGTGCAACCAGGCGTGCAACGATATCGTTAGAACCTCCGGCAGGGAAGCCCACCACTAGCGTAATGGGTTTTGCTGAAAAGTCTTGCGCTGTTGCGCTAGGCGCAACCCACAGCGTGGTGGCAGCGCTTAGCGCAAGCGCGCAGAGTTTCGAGGCGAAAGCGGGCATCAGATGTCTCCGGACGTATTTTTTTAATTGATGCCACTACTATATACGCTAGCAGGTCAAAGCTTAGAGAACGAAGCGCGCCAGATCCTGACTCGCGGCCGCTTCAGCAAGTTTGTCATTTACATACGCCACGTCAAGCGTCACGGTTTTGCCGCTGCTGCTTGCCGCATCAAACGACAGATCTTCAAGTAGTTTTTCCATCACCGTGTACAGGCGTCGTGCACCAATATTTTCGGTGCGTTCATTGACTTCAAAAGCCAACTCTGCCATGCGGGCGATGCCCTCATCGGTAAACTCAAGGTGTACGTCTTCGGTTGCGAGCAGTGCACTGTATTGCTTGGTGAGTGAGGCATCGGTGTCGCACAGGATCCGAACAAAATCCTTTGCCGTCAGTGAATCAAGCTCAACGCGAATCGGGAAACGCCCTTGCAATTCAGGGATCAAGTCCGAAGGGCGCGACAAATGAAAAGCCCCGGAGGCAATAAACAAAATATGATCGGTACGGATCATGCCGTATTTAGTCGTGACCGTAGTGCCTTCGACCAACGGCAAGAGATCACGCTGAACACCCTGACGTGATACGTCAGCACCGCTGCTTTCTTGCCGTGCAGCGATCTTGTCGATTTCATCCAAAAACACAATGCCGTGCTGTTCAACTTTGTTAATCGCGATGGTACGCAAATCGTCATCGTTCACGCGTTTTGCGGCTTCTTCATCCGTCAGTAGCTTGAAAGCTTCTTTGACCGTCATCTTGCGCGATTTCTTTTTGTCGCGTGACAGTCCGGCGAACATACCTTTTAATTGCTCGGCCATGTCTTCCATGCCAGGGGGTGACATGATGTCGACCTGAGGTGCGGCGACGGCAACCTCGATCTCAATTTCAGTGGCATCAAGGTGCCCTTCGCGCAAGCGCTTTCTAAACGTCTGGCGCGTGGCAGTCTCTTCGCGAATCGGTGAGCCGTCAGCTGCCCGAGCCGGAGCCAGCAACACATCAAGGATGCGGTCTTCAGCAGCGTCTTGGGCTTGCGTACGTACGCGTTTCATTTCGTGTTCGCGTGTTTGCTTGATGGCGATCTCAGCGAGGTCGCGGATGATGGTGTCAACATCGCGCCCAACGTAACCGACTTCAGTAAATTTAGTGGCTTCGATTTTGATAAAAGGCGCATCGGCAAGTTTGGCCAGACGTCGTGCGATTTCGGTTTTACCCACGCCAGTGGGGCCAATCATCAAAATATTTTTGGGATGAATTTCAGTGCGCAAGGGCTCGGCAACTTGCTGGCGACGCCAGCGGTTGCGCAGAGCAACAGCGACCGAGCGTTTGGCGCGATTTTGCCCGACGATGTGTTTGTCGAGTTCAGAAACAATTTCACTGGGGGTCATGGTTGAGGCAGACATGCTTATTCCAGAGTTTCAATCAGATGTTGTTGATTGGTGTAAATACAAAGATCACCCGCAATCTCAAGCGATTGCTTAACGATTACTTCAGGGCTAAGTTCAGTATTGCGTAAGAGCGCGAGCGCTGCGGACTGCGCATAGGCGCCACCTGAACCAATCGCAGCAATGCCGTTTTCGGGCTCAAGCACATCGCCATTACCTGTGAGCACTAAGGTGTGATCGCGATCGGCCACGATCAGCATGGCTTCGAGGCGACGCAACACCCGATCGGTACGCCAGTCGCGCGTGAGTTCAACGGCCGAACGCATGAGGTTGCCCTGATGCTTTTCTAGCTTGGCTTCGAAGCGCTCTTGCAAGGTAAAGGCATCGGCTGTAGCGCCCGCAAAACCCGCGAGGATCTTGTCGTGATACAGGCGGCGAATTTTACGTGCAGTGGCCTTGATCACGATATTGCCAAGGGTGACTTGACCATCGCCACCAAGTGCGACGCGATTGCCGCGCCTCACGCTGATGATGGTTGTGCCGTGAAATTGTTCCATGTTCAAGCTCTATAGTAAAAAGGGCACACTCGTTGTGCTGTGAGTGTGCCCTGTGAGGATGTCTTTAGGCTGGGTATCAACGCAAACATGCGCGAGCGCCTGACGCTATCGCATCACGCTCGCACCACTGCGGTTTAATCCCCAAACATTTTTTGACGCATCTCGCGACGCTCTTGCGCCTCGAGAGACAAGGTGGCGGTAGGGCGCGCTAACAATCGACGCAAGCCAATCGGTTCGCCCGTTTCGTCGCACCAACCGTATTCGCCGCTGTCGATACGTACGATCGACTGTTGTACTTTTTTCAGAAGTTTGCGCTCGCGGTCACGCGTGCGCAACTCAAGGGCGTGTTCTTCTTCGATGGTGGCGCGATCAGCTGGGTCGGGCACAAATTGTGTTTCGCGCAGATGCTCGGTCGTCGCACCGGCGTTGTTGAGAATATCTTGCTCAAGTTGGCGCAGACGATCACGAAAAAAACCTAATTGGCGCTCATTCATGTACTCGTCTTCGGGCATGCGTAACAACTCGGCCTCAGAGGGCAAATTATTTTCAGACAAATCGCCGTTCGTTTTGGGCGGCTTTTTTGCAACCTTGACGGGCGCAGCTGGCGCGGCAGCAGACTCGACCTTTGCCGCAGGCTTGGTTGGCGCGGACTTGGCGGGTGTGGCTGTTTTTACTGCAGCAGCTTTAGGAATAGTCACAGCGGTTGAGGCTTTTGTTGCAGGGGTGTTCTTTGTGGGCATGGAGGCCTTTGGGGGTGTTGAAGTCTTGGCGATTGCAGAGGCCTTAGAGGGCGATGCCGTTTTGGCCGGTGTTTGGGCCTTGACTGACGTCGCCGCCTTGGCTGAAGTCGTGGATTTGGCAGTGGCTAACGTTTTGGCGGTGACAACCGGCTTTGACTTGACCGGCGCAGCTTTTTTGGCTGCAGCGGCTTGAGTTGCCACGGATTTTGATGCCTGAGTTGCCTTTGTTGCCATGAAGTCACTCCATTAGATTAGGCTCTGCCAATATTCATGCAGAGTTACGACTTTGCTAGACACTGCTCAAGACCTTTCGTGAAGATGTCTTGTGGCAGTTTGCGTCCGATAAAAACCATCTTTGTGTTTTTCTTTTCGCTGGCTAACCAAGGTTTGCCAGGCTCTGCGCCCATCATCATGTGCACGCCTTGAAACAGCATGCGACGGTTGATGCCTTTCATATACAAAATACCTTTGTAGCGCAGCAGATCTGATCCGTAGACCTGCACCACGCCGCCTAAAAACTCTTCAAGGCGCTCTGGATCAAAAGGTTTGTTCGATTTGAAGACGAACGCGCCGATGTCATCGTTATGAGGTGGCTTGTGATTGTGTGCCGGGTTGGTGCACGTGGCCGGATCGTGGTCGTGCGCGTGGTCATGATCGTGACTGTGGTCGTGGCCGCAGGTGCTGTGATCGTGGTCATGGCCATGCTCGTGGCTATGGTCGTGCCCGCAGGTGCTGTGGTCGTGATCGTGCCCATGCTCGTGGTCATGCGCGGCATCCGGGTGATCATCGGCTAAGAATTGCGGATCGATATCGAGAATGGTGTTCAGGTTAAAACCGCTGATATCAATCAGTTGTTTTAAGTCGGTTTCACCAAAATGAACGGCTTCAATCGAAGCGCGTGGATTCATGTGAACAATGCGGCGACGCAGGGCAGCAAATTCAGCCTCGGTGACCAGATCTTTTTTCGAGACCAAGATACGGTCGGCAAAGCCGACTTGCTTTTGGGCTTCTTCTTGAGTGTCAAGGGTTTCCATGCCGTGTTTGGCATCCACGACAGTGACCACCGCATCGAGGCGGTAGTAGTCGGCGATGTCATCGTCCATGAAAAATGTTTGGCAAACTGGGCCTGGGTTAGCCATGCCGGTGGTTTCAATAATGACGCGCTCAAAATTCAGCTCGCCGGCCTGACGGCGTGTACGCAGATCGTTGAGCGTGCGCATCAGATCGCCACGTACCGTGCAGCACACGCAGCCATTTGAGAGTTCGATGATTTCTTCATCTTGCTCTTGCACAAGCAGTTCGTTGTCGATGCTCTCGGGGCCAAATTCGTTTTCGATGACCGCAATGCGCTTGCCGTGGTATTCGGTCAGGATGCGTTTGAGCAGGGTCGTTTTGCCAGCACCAAGAAAGCCGGTGAGGATTGTGACGGGGACCATTTCGTCTGGATTGCGGGGGGAATTCATGAGCCAATCAACTTCAAAAAACGGGTGAGGGTGCGGGGCACCGAGCCAAGCGCTAGCCCGAAGGCGACCGCCGGATTACAGCACAGCACACGATTGGCGGCAAACATTTTCAATCGCTGGCGGGTGGCCGTGGCGCGTTGAGTGTAGACCTCAAAATCATGACATCGACACTATATTGGGGGTAAATCGCAAATTTCAAGGGCTAAAAACCCTCGACCAAAGGGATTTCTTAGCTTTTTCGGCCAGCGCGAGGGTGGGCTGAGTCGTAGGCTTTAGCCAAGTGTTGAAAGTCTAACTTAGTATAAAGTTGCGTCGTCGAGATATTGGCATGGCCCAGCATTTCTTGAACCGCGCGCAAATCTTGGGCGGATTGCAGCACATGGCTGGCAAAGCTATGGCGTAACACGTGTGGATGTACGTGGGTAGGAAGGCCTGCTTGTAACGCGAGTTTGGTTAACTGGCCTTGGATCACGCGCGGGCTGATGCGTCGGCCGCGCGCCCCAATAAATAGGGCCATCTGATCGGTCATTGGGGCATTTGGGGGGGCGAGTTGCGAGCGAATTGTGAGCCAGGTTGCAAGAGCCTGCAGCGCCTGGGCGCCAATCGGTACGGTGCGACGTTTGCCGCCTTTACCCAACACATGTACCTCGTGATCGGCCAGATTGATCCAGCCGCTTGAGGTGTGCTCTTTGGTCTGCGTGTATTGGATATCCAGACCCACGAGTTCGCTCAGCCGCAGTCCGCTTGAATAAAACAGCTCAAAAATTGCCCGGTCTCGCAACGAGATGGGATCGGTCTGTGCCAGCAGCACGGGCGCCTCAAGAAGTGCCTGAGTTTGATCGACGGATAAGGCTTTGGGCAAACCCCGCGCTGCCTTAGGAGCGCGGACGTCGGCCGCTGGGTTGAGGGCCATGCCGCTTTGGGGGGCCCACCACTTGTAAAAGCCGCGCCACGAGGCGAGCATTCGGGCCAGGCTCCGAGGGCCAAGCCCTTGGCCATGTAGCCGAGCTAAAAACTGTCGGATGTTGCCGTTGACTAAAGATTGAAGCGGTTTGCCTTGCGCGAGCTGCACCAACTGCTGCAAATCGCGTTGATAGGCCGCCAGGGTGTGTGGCGAATAGCGCCGGTTTTGCTCAAGGTGCTTGAGCCATTGCCCTGCCGCCTCGGGCAAGTCAGGGGCAGGCAGCCCAGCTGTCGCCGGTTGACCTGCCTCGGCATTCTTTGAGCCTGTGGTGCTGGCAGGTTTGGGAGGTGACATCAGCTGTCCGCTCAGTCAGTGCTGAAAGACACGTTAATCGCCTTGGGGCACGTCAGCGGGCTTGAGTCGCGACAGTGCGGCACTTGCAAGATTGCTGACGGTCTGTAAAAACGTCGTGCCCATGTCTGGCGCAAAGCGGTCGGGGTCGTCAGAGCCTAACACCATCAAACCGAAGGCAGGCTCTTGGGGCTTGGCGCGTAAGGACAGCATGGCCAGTGAGGCAGGTTTTTTGTGTAACCAGCTGACTGCAGTGAAATCGGTCTTTGAGCCGCAGTAGGGCGCTGCTAACGTATTGGCAAAGTCATGCACCGAGGCATCGACTGGGGCGCCAACCCCTTCAGCAGGGACGTCTAATCCCCAGACGCGCAGCGCAACCTCTTGCAGATTAAATTGCTCGGCTAATCCGAGTGCGACTTCACCGGGCAAGCGCAGCGGCGATTGCTCGGCTAGCATGCGGGCGCACCAAAGATTTAACTTGGTGGTGGTGGCCTCGTTTAAGGCACCGTTACGTACAAGCTCGGCGAGGCGAAATTCAAAGTCGCGCAAGCGCTCGCGCAATGTCAAAATTTGCCGCTCGCCCAAGGAAATCGTGCGTGATTGGTGAGGGTGTGGCACCTCGAGCGTAGAAAAAAGATCGGCATATTGCACAAAAAAATCAGGGTTTTCTTGTAAAAACTTTGCGATGGTGCGTGCGGTATCAGTCATGTCGTAGAACTCGTTAATGATGGAATCGAAGCGACCAAATGATCGATATCAATGCTGCCAGAAAAAACCGTGGTGGCTGGGCCCGTCATGCGTAGTTGGGTGCCGTCAAACGCCACAGTGAGCCAGCCACCATGCGTGCGCACACGCACCGGCGACTCTAGCAGCCCGCGTCTGATCCCGGCCGCCACAGCGGCGCAGGCGCCTGTGCCGCAGGCTAAGGTTTCGCCGGCACCGCGCTCATAGACGCGCAAATACATCGTGTGCGGATCAACGATTTGCATAAAACCTGCATTAACGCGGCGTGCAAACCTTGGATGCGACT
Source organism: uncultured beta proteobacterium (assembly GCA_903932425.1). GTDB lineage: Bacteria > Pseudomonadota > Gammaproteobacteria > Burkholderiales > Burkholderiaceae_B > Zwartia. Next base: position 13,968 of record CAIZGG010000200.1, read on the forward strand.
CGATCATGGGGCCAAGCAAGCCCACAGGGGCAGCTTCAACATCAGTGACAACTTGCACAGCGTGCGGGTTTGAAATGGCCACGGCAGATAACCAAACGGTTTGTGGCGGTGTGGTGGCGAGCTCAAGCCCGTAAAGGGTGTCTTGTCCTTGCGTTTGAGTCGCAAGGCCGTTGACGTCGAAGGGTAGGTCCTCTGCGGCAAAACGAGTTTGTCCCATTTCGACGGTGACATCGCCATTGGGTAGCTCTTCAAGCATGATGAGCCCTGTGGCGATCTCTGCTCGCAGGGGATTGCGCGACGACAGCTTTTGCTCGTGCACAAAGCGCACAAAACACCGAGCGCCGTTGCCGCAATGTTCGACCTCGCTGCCATCTGCATTAAAGATGCGGTAGCGAAAATCGGCCTCTGGGTGCAGGGGGGTGTCAACCAACAAAATCTGGTCACAACCCACGCCAAACTGCCTGTGGGCCAGGGCGCGGGCGCGCTCGGGCGTCATGTCAATAGGCTGCCTGACCCCGTCGAGCATGACAAAGTCGTTGCCTGCCCCGTGCATTTTGGTGAAGTTCCATTTCATGTCGGCATTATCCCTGATTCACCCCGCTAGAGCGTAGGGGATTCGCCAGAATTCACCAAATTGGCATAAAATTGCAACAGTCGCTGAGTTAACCGACAACTTGCGGAGCGACTGAGTTGGGCCAAGACTGAAATGTCTGGCCGACAAAAAAATAATTCTGCTAAAGCGTCGCGCCCAGTCCAACGTCTTAATCGGTGAAGGTACAGGGGTGCAACGCACCTCCTTAACCCACCTCTGGCTTCGCCAGTAAAGGACGTGAGCATGTCTAGTAAATCAAACGATTTTCTCTTTACCTCTGAATCCGTATCTGAAGGCCATCCTGATAAGGTTGCCGATCAGGTATCCGATTCGATTCTTGACGCTATTTTTGCCCAAGATCCCTATGCACGTGTCGCGGCCGAAACGCTTTGCAACACGGGTTTAGTGGTGTTGGCCGGTGAAATCACCACCACTGCTAACGTGGATTACATCCAGGTCGCACGCGACACCATCAAGCGTATCGGCTATGACAATACCGATTACGGCATCGATTACAAAGGTTGTGCGGTGTTGGTGGCCTACGACAAGCAGTCGCCTGATATCGCCCAAGGCGTTGACCGTGCCTCTGATGACTATTTGAATCAAGGCGCGGGCGACCAAGGTTTGATGTTTGGTTATGCCTGCTCTGAGACGCCTGACCTGATGCCCGCACCGATCTGGTACGCACACCGTTTGGTGCAGCGCCAAAGCGAATTGCGTAAAGACGGTCGCTTGCCTTGGCTACGCCCTGATGCAAAGTCACAAGTCACCTTTCGGTACGTCAACGGCAAACCCGTTGAAGTCGACACCGTGGTTTTGTCGACACAGCATGCGCCTGAAATCACGCTCGACGAAATCAAAGCGTCAGTAATCGAACACATCATTCGCCCAAGCTTTCCGGCAGAGTTGTTGACCCCTAAGACCAAGTTCTTGGTGAACCCAACCGGTCGTTTCGTGATCGGCGGCCCCCAGGGCGATTGCGGGTTAACCGGTCGCAAAATTATTGTTGACACCTACGGCGGTGCTTGCCCACATGGCGGCGGTGCTTTTTCAGGCAAAGACCCCTCAAAGGTCGACCGCTCGGCAGCCTACGCAGCCCGCTATGTTGCTAAAAACATTGTGGCGGCTGGTTTGGCAACGCAGTGCCAGGTGCAGGTCAGCTACGCGATTGGCGTAGCAGAGCCAATCAATATCACTGTTTACACCGAAGGCACTGGCGTGATTTCGGATGATGCGTTGGCCTTGCTGGTGCGCGAGCACTTTGACCTGCGTCCAAAAGGCATCGTCAATATGCTCGATTTGTTGCGTCCGATCTACACCAAGACAGCTGCCTACGGTCACTTTGGTCGTAACGAGCCCGAGTTCACTTGGGAAGCGACCGACAAAGCCGCTGCACTGAAAAAGGCCGCCGGTAAGTAAGGTTGACGTTGGCCTAGCGGCCACGATTAACTCATTGTTGTAAATGAATAAACGCGGTAAAAAAAATGCCCCTGCACAGAGACCTGTGTAGGGGCATTTTTACGTGAGTTGGATCGCGATGCTATGCTGCGCCGATGACTTCACCGAACCAAAAATCCAGCCCCACCGCCATGAATCCAAGCGCCGAAACAGCCCCCGAAGTGGGCCAACCCGGCGCGGCAGATTCACCCTGCGTGGCTGTTTGTTCAACCCTCTTTGACGACATCTGCCGAGGCTGCGGGCGCACCGTCATGGAAGTGTCGAACTGGGTCTTTATGGACGACGCCGAAAAACAAGCCGTCTGGGTAAGAATCCGTGCCGAAGGCTACCCAAGGCGCCCAGGTACGACGTAAAACTTTTAGGCTAACGCAAACCCCAAGGTCAGATCGGAGGCACCTAAATTTGCTCAGCACAATTTAGGTGCGTAGAGTCTGACCGTGCGCAGGCAAAGAACGAAACCCATACGCCCCGCAAACCCCAAGGTCAGACCGGAGACACCTAAATTTGCTCAGCACAATTTAGGTGCGCAGAGTCTGACCGGGCGCAGGCAAAGAACAAAACCCACACGCCCAAACCCATACGCCCCCCGAACAATCTACTTATCAGACAACACAGTCCCAGCAAGCTTTTCAGACATCTTGGCCACAGCCGTATGATCCTGACCAGGCCCGAGCATCGCTGCTGAAGCAGCCCACAACTCGCGGCAAAGCGCGGCAAAAGGCGTTGGTGTATTGGTATCTTTGCCAATCCCTAACGCGATGCTCAAATCTTTGACCATCAAGTCCAGACCAAAACCCGCGTTGTACTGACCTGACAAGACAAATTGCTTGAATTTTTTCTGCGTTGAGTTGTTCATGCCGGTGGACGAGTTCAAGACGTCTACCATCGCAGCAGGATCCAAACCAAAGCGCTTACCAATCAAAAGTGCCTCAACCCCGATCAAAAAGCCGCCCGCAGAGACCAGATTGTTCAGTGCTTTCATGGCGTGAGCCGAGCCGACATCACCGGTTGGGGTAATCGAAGTGCCCATACAGGACAACACCGGACGCACACGCTCAAGCAAGGCTGCGCTGCCGCCAAACATGATGGCCAGCTCGCCCGTTTTGGCGCGTGGCACCCCGCCTGACACAGGAGCGTCAACCAGATGACCTTTGGCGGCCGCGACCTGCTCAGCCAGTGTGCGTGTAATGGTGGGCACGCCAGAGCTCATTTCGACAACGACGGCGCCGGGGCGCAGACCGGCCAGAATCCCTTCCGGGCCGTTGAGGACGGCCTCAACGATGGCGCTAGTCGGCAGGATGGTGATGATGATGTCTGACGCCGCGGCCAGCGCACGATTTGAGGCGGCGACGGTGCCACCGATCTCTTTACAAAAGGCTTGGGCGCGTTCGGCCGAAGCGTCAACAATTTGAAGGGGGTAGCCGGCTTTGTGCAATAACGCGGCCATTGGCCATCCCATACTACCTACACCGACAAAACCAATGGTTGGTTGAGCGCTCATGTTTGACGTGCCTCTTTTAAAAGTAGATTCAATTGAACCTGATTGTCTGTGTTTGGCTTTACCCCTGTCAAGCGAGGCGCGTCACAGCGGGCTTGACAAGCACCGTGGGCAGCTCGCAGAATGACCTACAAGTGAGTACAACGGTAAGCAATAAAAACGAATGAGTCGCAATCCGAGCATAGCGATAAGCTATCAGAACGACTAACAAGCCGAGCGAAACGGCATCTGGAGACATCATGACACTACCTAATTACGAAATTTTTGCGTTGCGCTACGCCACAATGCCTAAGCGCACGCGCCGCGAGAACTTCATCACTCACGACCCCCATGACGAGCCGATGCCCATGGATTATTTCGTTTGGCTGATTCGTGGCGACGGCAGAACGATCATGGTGGACACGGGCTTTAATGCCGAGCAGGCTAAACAGCGAGGCCGCACGCTGACGCGCTGCCCCGTGGGTTCGCTGGCCTTATTAGGCGTTGCCCCCGAAGATGTCCAAGACGTCGTGATTACGCACTTGCACTACGACCATGCGGGCAATATCGGGTTATTGCCAAACGCCAAATTTCATATACAAGATGGCGAAATGGATTACGCCTGTGGGCGGCATATGTGCCAAGGTTTATTTAGGCACGCTTACGATATTGAAGATGTTGTCACGCTGGTGCGTCGGGTGTACGCAGATCGTGTCGAGTTTCACAACGGACGCGAAACGCTGTTCCCTGGCATCGAGCTAATGAAGATCGGTGGCCATACAAAGGGTCTGCAGTCGTTGCGCGTACACACTGCGCGGGGCTGGGTGGTCTTGGCCTCCGACGCCAGCCATTACTACGAAAACATGGAAAAACCCTCACCGTTTCCGATCGTGTTTCATTTGGGTGAGATGCTGGATGGCTATGGCATTTTGCGAGAAGCGGCCGATTCGCCCCAGCATATCGTTCCCGGGCACGACCCGTTGGTGCGCGAGCGTTACCCGTTTCATGGCGATCCAGCGAACGACATCGTAGCGTTGCATTTGCCGCCGAAGGGCTAAACAGGTCATGTAACACTTTGTAAATACGTATTGAGTCTGGCGCTGTCCGTATTTAAAATTGCATGATGGAAACACGACTCACACGCTTAGAAGCCCTTATCCCAACCCTCGCCACACGCGAGGATTTGGCCTGCCTCGAAACTCGCATGTCGGCCTCAATTAGCAGGGTCGAAA
>CAIZGG010000201.1 GCA_903932425.1 uncultured beta proteobacterium
TCTCGTGTCGCTACCCCACCCCCCGGTGGCTCCGTCAAGATGGGCAACTCTGCAAGGGGTTCGGTCAACCCCAAGCGAAACGACACCACTTCGATCGGCTTGTGATCCTCAGCGCCAAAAAAGAACAGTTTCTGATGCATCTCGCCAAAATACTCGCGCAGTCGCTCGAGCGTCAACACCGGCAGTTCATCGATCGGCAAGTCGACCGGCACCTCAAAAGCCTGACCGACAAAACGCATATCAGCAACGAAATTGAGCACAAGCTCTTGGCCCAGACCCATCGCCTTCGCCCGCGCCAACGCACGTTGCTTCATTTCATCAAATACTTCGCGTACTTTTTGCGCCGCCTCCTGCTCAAGGCGAAAACGACGCGTTAGGGTTTCAAACTGAATAAAATCGCTCGCGATCAACCCGTACGCTGAGATCACACCTGAATTGGGTGGCACAACAATCGTTGGGATCCCTAAATCTGCAGCAACCTGGGCGGCATGCAGGGGACCGGCTCCGCCGTAAGGCACCAACACGCTATCGCGCGGATCATGCCCTCGCTCGGTCGAGATGACTTGAATCGCTCTGACGATATTCGCGTTTGCAAGTTGTATCGCACTATCCGCAGCCTCTTCCAGTGACATGCCAAAGTGATTGGCCACTGGTTGCAAGGCCTTGCGCGCGAGGTCGGGCTCGATCTTCATCTTGCCACCCAAAAACGCTTCAGGCAAGATGGTGCCGCGGATCACATGTGCGTCTGTGATGGTAGGGCGCGTACCGCCGCGCGCGTAGCAAGCAGGACCAGGCATTGCGCCAGCAGATTCCGGGCCTACGCGCAGCATTCCACCGTCGTCAATCCAGATCAAGCTACCGCCGCCGGCACCAACCGTATTGATATCTAACTGAGGAATCCGTACCGGTAGACCATCAATTAAAAATTCATTGGTCAGACTAGGCTTGCCATTGACAATGACGCATACGTCAGTCGAAGTGCCGCCAATGTCCAGAGTAATTAGATTCTTGTAATTTGATCGAGCCGCCTGTCGCGCCGCCCCAACGACACCAGCGGCTGGCCCCGAAAGCAACGCCGTAATCGCGTTTGCTCGCATCGCTTCGGCAGGCAATTTGCCACCGTTAGACTGCATCACGCTGAAGCGTCCTTTAAAGCCAGCTTCGGTCAGGCGTTTTACAAATTTCGAAATATAGCGATCCATGACCGGTTGCACATAGGCCGAGAGCGTGGTCGTTGAAGCACGCTCATACTCACGAAACTCTCGACTGATATTCGAGGACAAGGTCACGTTTAAGTCAGGTAAGTGCTGTGCAATCAGACGTTCTAACGCACGCTCGTGTTCTTGATTGACGTAGGCGTTCAGCAAGCAAATTGCCACGGCCTGATATTTGCCGTCACGCAGCGCAGGAATCAATTCTGCCTCGGCGGCTACAAGGTCAATCGGACGATTGACCGAGCCATCTGCAAGAATACGCTCGACGACTTCAAACGTGTCGCTACGATCGACAACTGGTCGCGGCTTTTGATACTGCAGATCGTAAATATTTGAACGACCATGGCGCTGCAAAGCAAGAATATCGCGAAAGCCGTGCGTCGTCACAAACGCAATTAAAAACCCCTTGCGCTCAAGCACCGCATTGGTCGCAACAGTCGACCCATGGGCTAGGTCTTCAATTTGATCAAACGGAATACCACTCGCGATCAACGCGTTAAACGCCCCCTCGTCTGGACTATGCGGAGTACTGGGCACCTTTAGCACCCGAATGCCGTGCTGATCAATCGCCA
>CAIZGG010000202.1 GCA_903932425.1 uncultured beta proteobacterium
GAAAAAGAATATCAGTATAAGGAGTTTTCAAGATGCGTTGGACACTGCCGATTAAGTCACTTTGGGCTGTTTTTGTATCGGTTGCGTGTCTTGGCATCGCAGGGTGCAGCACGAGTGGGCAAAGCAAAACTAGTGCGTGGCGCGTTGATCAAGGTATTGGGATGCGTGCCGATGGTCCGCAAATGTCTCTGCTAAGCGGGGTAGGCGCTAGTTTCACCAAAGGTACCCGTCAAAACTGGTGGCAAGCGCACGCAGGCGTGGATAGCTTTTCAAGACTCGATGAAATCTTTAAGGCGAGTGTGTCGACAACCGTCGCGCCTGTAAACGTGTGGCGGCGTTCGGCGGCCGAACTGACGCTGACTTACCAAGGCGCTACAGCCCTGGGTGGTGGTACAAAAACAATCAACGACTACTTTGAGCGTAACCCAACAACCGCTATGTTGATTGCGAAGGGTGATACTTTGTTGCTTGAGCGCTATCAATATGCGCGTCAGCCCAGGCAGCGGTTCACTTCCTTCTCGATGTCCAAAACGATCATCGCCATGCTGATCGGTGTCGCACTGCACGAAGGGCGAATTCGCTCTCTTGATGACCTTGCGCAGGTGTATGCCCCGGGCTTGCAAGGAACCGAGTACGGCAAGACCCCACTGCGTCACTTGCTAACGATGTCTTCCGGCGTGGAGTTTCGCGAAGAGTACGACGGACAAGATGATTCGGCCCGTTTGACACGCGCGACCATTACGGGGCAGTCAGAGGGCGGAGCGAGTCTTGCGAGACTCTTTAATCGCCGTATCGCCGAGCCCGGTCAGCGGTGGTCTTACGCATCGGCCGAAACTTTCGTGCTAGCGGTTGTGCTGCGTCAGGCTGTCGGACAAGATGTTGCCACGTATTTTTCGGAGAAAATATGGAAACCCCTTGGTGCCGAACATGAGGCAACATGGTTGGTCGATTCCACCGGACAAGAAATTGGCTTTATGGGATTTAATGCGACGTTGCGTGATTATGGGCGCCTGGGGATGCTCATGGCACAGATGGGCGTCGCACGGGGGCAGCAATTGGTGCCCGCTTCATGGGTAAAAGAAATGACGAAGGCGCATGTGTTGCCTTCAGCCACCAAACGTTGGTTTGGCTATGGGTATCAGACTTGGGTATTTCCCGACTTGGATGGCACATTCGCGTTTCAAGGGGTTCGCGGGCAAATGCTATTTGTCGACCCCGCAAGGCAATTAGTGTTTGTTCATTTAGCGGCAAGGCCTACAGCACGCGACCCCGCGGGTGGCGCGGATGCTGTTGCGTTTTGGCAGGCCTTGAAAAGAAGTATTGCACCGCTCAGCCCATAACGGCTTTGCCTGAGCGCGACTTGGGGATGTTGTCTGCGCGCTAGCCCTTGGCGCGCACAATTTTTTGTACTTGGCTGACGTGCCGGATTGACCTGAATACTTGCGCCAAATGCTTTCGGCTATCAACCTGCACAGTCAGGTTCAACATGACCGTATCGATTGCATCTTCATGCATTGTGGCGTTAATGATGTTGGAGTCGGCTTGCGCAACCTCTGCGGCAATTCGCCCTAAGATGCCGCGTTCATTTTTTGCCATGATTTCAATGCGCGCTGAAAAATGCTTGGCAGTTTCTTGATCCCATACAACGTCGACCCAGCGTTCAGGCTCTTTCATGCGCGCACGGATGGCGACTGGACATTCGGCGGTATGCACCACTAAACCATGACCGACTCGCACGCCCGCCACGATCACGTCACCTGGTAACGGTCCGCAGCACGGTGCAAGCTGCACAGCTTGCCCTTCGTGGCCGCGAATCTGAATCGGTATCGTACGCGCCGCAGTCATCTCTTCGTCGGCTGCGGCAGTCGTGGCAATAAGCGGATGATCAGGTGCAAAGCGTCGCGCGACGACAGCGGCAAGACGCTTACCCAAGCCAATATCGGCCAAAATTTCTTCACGTGATTTTGCGCCACTGCCGCGAGCGAGTTTTTCCCAGATGGGGTCGTCAGGCGAGGGCATTGTGAGGTTCAGCTCTTTGAGCGCTTGACTCAACTGACGTTCGCCAAAGGCCGCCGACTCGTCGTATTCGCTGGTGCGCAAAAAGTGCCTGATTTCTGAACGGGCCCTTCCGGTGCGCGCGTAATTCAACCATTGGGCGCTGGGGCTTGCCGAAGGCGAGGTGGTAATTGATACCGTGTCGCCGCTTGAAAGTTCGGTACGCAGTGCGACGTTCTCGCCGTTGACCTTACAGGCGACGGCGTGATTCCCTACGTCCGTGTGAATCATGTAGGCAAAGTCGATGGGCGTAGCGCCGCGCGGTAGCGAAACGATTTTGCCCTTGGGGGTAAAAACGTAAACTGCGTCCGGAAACAAATCGACTTTGACGTGCTCAAGAAACTCGCTTGAGTCACCATTCTGACTTTGAATATCGAGCAGCGATTGCAGTGACTTGCTAGTTTGGCTTTGAATTTCTTGTAGCGAGGCCGTGTCGGCCTTATAGAGCCAGTGCGCCGCGACACCTTCTTCAGCAACCTGATGCATGTCATGGGTGCGAAACTGAAACTCGATGGGTGTGCCAAACGGGCCGACTAGGGTGGTGTGCAACGACTGATAGCCGTTTACCTTTGGAATTGCGATGTAGTCTTTGAATTTGCCGGGTACTGGGCGGAACAGCTGATGCACAATGCCCATGGCCATGTAACACTCGGGCAGGGTTCTGACAATCACGCGAAACCCATAGATATCCAGCACGTTGGTAAAGCTTTTCTTTTGCTGAACCATCTTGTGATAGATGCCGTACAGGGTTTTTTCACGGCTCAAGACTTCGCTTTCAATGCCAGCGGCAGGCATGGCAGCACGCACTTGCTCATCGATTTTGCTTAAAACTTCACGGCGATTGCCGCGAGCGGCAAGCACCGCTTTTTCGAGCACATGGTAGCGGTTCGGGTAGATGGCCTCAAAGCACAAATCTTGCAGTTCACGATACAACGCGTTTAGACCCAAGCGGTACGCAATTGGCGCGTAGATATCTAGCGTCTCTTTTGCGACGCGCCGACGTTTTTCAGGCGCAACGGCGTCTAGCGTACGCATGTTGTGTAGTCGATCAGCGAGCTTGATCAAAATCACACGAATGTCGCGGGCCATCGCCAGCAACATTTTTCTGAAGCTTTCGGCCTGTTGCTGTGCCTTGGTCGCAAACTCGAGTCGGTCAAGTTTAGATAACCCGTCGACGAGTTCTGCAACTTCATCGCCGAACTTTTCTAGAAGATCTTGCTTTGCAATCCCTTGATCTTCCATGACGTCATGTAAAAGCGCCGCTTGGATGGCCTGAGCGTCAAGTTTCCAGCCGGCACAGATCTCGGCAACCGAAATAGGATGTGTGATGTAGGGTGAACCGCTTGAACGTAATTGCCCGAGATGCGCTTGGTCAGAAAACCGATAAGCGTCGCGAATCGTCGCGATATCTTTGGGTTCGAGGTAAGTTGAAAGTATTTGTTGCAGCTGCGCCATTGAGGCGACTGGAGGCTCGATCTCGGTTTCAACCGGTGTGGCCACCCCCGAGACGACTCCCAAACTAAGCTCTTTTGAAGCGCCCACAGGTTTAAGCTTGGCGCCGACCTTGAGGGCAGCCAGTATCCCGGTA
>CAIZGG010000203.1 GCA_903932425.1 uncultured beta proteobacterium
ATCGGTGGCAACTTCACGATGGACCCTGAGGATGCTGCGTTTGCCTTGAATACTTGGATCAAGCCCAAGATGGTGATCCCGATGCATTACAACTCAAATCCTTTGACACCCGGCACGCTAGCTGAGTTTCAAGCTGCGATGAAAGATAGCTCGGTCAAGATCGTTCCGATGACCGAGGGACAGACGCTGTCGTTCTAAGTTCGACTGTGGTTTCTTAAGGTTACGGGGCAGTGCCCCGTAACGAGCGAGAAGATCATTCGCCTTGGTGGTTTGGGTCGCCATACTTGACAGAGCGAATATCCCATTACGGCTTGGTGCTTGCTCTACAGCGCTATCGCGAATAAGTGCGTTTAACTCAATCGATCAGTTTGCCACCGTCATGAAAGGGATATGGTCCTTCAAAGGTGCCGCAGGGCATTTGATGGGAGACTACGCCGCGGTCAGGATCCCAAGCGTAAACCTTCACAGCTCCGGGCTCGAGTATCCACTGCGAAGCGGCTTCAGGGTCGAGGTCTAGGGCGACTTGATGGGCAGGTGCTGGTGAAGTCGACGCGATTGTTGAGCCGAACTTTACGTCAATCGCGCGATGCAAATGGCCGCAGATGACGCGCTCAATGTTTGGATATTTTGCAACGAGCGCTTCAAGTTCGGCAGCGCCTTGCAACAGACCAATCTTATCCATATGGCCGATTAAGGTCTTAAAGGGTGGATGATGCATCGCAATCACGACCGGCATATCTTTTGAGTCGTTCAGTGTGTCTTCGAGCCAAGCCAAACGTTCGTGGCATAAAGCGCCGTGGCTTTGTTGAGTGACGGTGGTATCTAGTGTAATCAGGCGCACAGGGCCTAGTTGCACGGCGTATTGCACAAAGCCTGCCTCGCCTAAGTAAGTATGCTCAGGAAAGGCCGCGCGCATCTGTGTGGCATCGTCGTGGTTGCCTGGTAGTAAGTAGTACGGCATCGAGAGCGGGGCAAGGCACTCGCGCAGGTGTGCGTATTCTGCAGGTCGGCCGAAATCGGTCAGGTCGCCAGTCAACACCACCGCTTGAGGTTTTTGACGCAGTTGCTCAATGGTCTGCACTGCACGATGCAAATAGGGCGCCGTGTCAAGGCGGCCGTACGCTAAGCGGCCAGGCTCGCGAATGTGTAAATCGGTCAACTGGATAAAGAGTGTGCTCATTGGTCATTCTCACAGGGCATGAAATGTTCGGTGGCAATGGTGAAAGACACGCGATCCCCAACCAGATACGGGCTGTCGCGATGTGCTTCAGCGGTTAGGGTCCCTTGGCCCGCAGCTTCTAAGCGGTAATGGATGCGATCGCCTAAAAAACTACGTTGCGTAATCGTTGCAGCCGGTTGCTGTGCGTCATAGCGTTTCAATTCGATATCTTCGGGTCGTACAAAAAGTTCAGACCAAGGGCCTTGCGGACAAGGCAAGGTGATCTGCGCAATGGTGACGCTGTGGTTCTCGATATCTTCGGGCGTCCGTTGCAAACGATTAATACGCCCCAGAAACTCGGCTACGAACATGTGCTTAGGATTTCTGTATAGCGCCTCGCCCTCACCTACCTGAATGATCCTTCCGCTTCGCATCACTGCCAGACGATCAGCAATCGCCAAAGCCTCTTGCTGATCGTGGGTGACATGAATCGTTGTAATGCCAAGTCGGCGTAGTAACTCGGCCAACTCGTCGCGCAGCGTGACTTTTAGCTTGGCGTCTAAGGCGGTGAGTGGTTCATCAAGCAACAACACTTTTGGGCGCACTGCCACGGCACGGGCGAGTGCAACGCGTTGGCGCTGTCCACCCGATAGCTCTGCGGGTCGCTTATGCTCAAAGCCCTTGAGACGCACCAAGTCAATCAGCTCACCGACCGTCTGCTTAAGTTGCTGCTCGCTAGCGCCTCTTAATCGCAGCCCATATCCGATATTGGCCTGAACTGTCATTTGTGGAAATAGTGCGTAATGTTGAAAGACCATCCCAATCTGGCGTCGCTCGACAGGCACCTGAGTCACCTCTTGAGTACCAAACCGAATCACACCGCCTTGATCAACCGTTTCAAGACCAGCGATCAGCCTTAACAAAGTCGTTTTTCCGCAGCCCGAGGGACCCAGTAAAGCCAACACTTCGCCGGGCTGCACGTCAAGTGAAGACGGAAATAAGCCTTGGGTGCCATCGGGATAGGTCTTAGCGCACTGGTAAATATGTACTGAGGTGCGTTCAAGTTCCATAGCGTTTTTGCACCTCATTAGCAATTGCTTGTAAGCCCCACAAGAGAGGCAGCACCACAATAAAAAAAATGAGGGTGTAGGCCGAGCCGACCTCAATACGCATCGAGGCGTAACTGTCGGCTAAGCCAACTGGCAAGGTACGGGTCAAGGGTGTATGTAACATCCAGGTGAGATTGAACTCGCCGATAGATAATGTAAAAACCATTAAGGCACTGGCTACGATTGCTGGCATGACTGCGGGGATTAAAACGCCTAACAAGCGGCGCGCAAACCCAGCGCCCAACGTACGCGCCGCTTCCTCTAAGGTGATGAGCTCTCGATTTGCGAACGCTGAACCCACGGTACGCACCACAAAAGGCAAGGTAAAGACGACGTGCCCTACCAGAATGAACAAAAAACTTTGCCGGAAATAACGAAACTGCCCGTACACCAAGATCAATGCCAAGCCCGTCGCTAACCCCGGAACCGCCACGGGTAAAGTCAAGAGCTCTTCAAAAAAACGCGCCCAACGTGCACGGCTTCGCGCTAACGCGTAAGCACACGGCACACCCACGACCGTGGTGATCAAGGCACACGCACTGGCGATCATCAACGACCAGAACAGCGTGTCGCCATACCCTTCCCATACTTGTTCAAGCCAGCGCGTGGTCAAGCCGCTGGCTAAGCCACGTGAATAGTTGTTCACGAGGCCAGCAGTGATTGACAAGACCATTGGGGTGAACATAAACAGAGTCACCAGCGCAGTCAGAAGCGCGAGAGTTAGGGGAAAGCGGTGAGCGGTATGCGGCAGTGACATGGCTTAGACGAATACCGTCGCAGATCCTGAATAGCGTCTGGCCACATACATGACGACCCAGGTCACCAGGCCTAACGCGATCGAAAGAGAAGCCGCTAATGCGAAATTAGCGTAATTGGTGAACTCTGAATAGATTGTGATCGGCAGCACTTCAAACTTAGTTGCAAGTGTAAAGGCAGTCCCAAAGGCACCCATTGATGTTGCAAACACAATCGCAGCGCAAGCGAGGGTTGTCGGTGCCAGCTCGGGTATCCAAACATCACGCAGGATTGCATAACGTGAGGCACCCAGAGTTCTGGCAGCCTCTTCAAGTGCTAAATCCATTTTTTCGGCAGCCGCCGCATAGGTCGCGATCGCGCGGGGTAACGAAAAGTAGAGATATGCCAAAAATAAACCCAAGAATCCATAAGCAAGCGTTAAGCGCCCAGTGCCTAGAGCCTCAGACAAATCAGCGATTAGCCCTTGTCGCCCACCTAAAAGAATCATGAAGAAGCCAATGATCACACCGGGAAACGATAGCGGCAACGTTAAAAGTGAAAGCAACACGGTGCGTCCAGCAAATTTATGACGCGATAGAAAGATTCCAACTGCGCCGCCCAGTGCAAGAGTGCAAAAGGTCACGAGAAGCGATAGCCCAACGGTATTGAAGAGGCTAAGCCAATAGCGATGATGGGTAAAAATGGCAAAGTAGGTTGCCCAGCCCTTTTGAGCGGGCAAGGCAACCAGCCACACCATTGGCAGTAACCAAAACGCAAAAAAAATCGTAACGACTGGTATCAAACAGATCAGTCGTTGCACCGATTGAGTCACCACGCCGTCAATACAATTTCAGAAACAAGCCTGTTATTGCACATCTTTCAGATACCGCTCTGAAAACGCCTTTTGCGCCTTGGCCATCTGAGCGTAATCCACAGTCTTGGCACGCGCATAATCTATTGCAGGCAAGAAACGGGCTTGCACCTCGGCGGGTACGGCCGACGCTCGCACAGGACGCAAGTACGCGTTCGCCCAGATTGCTTGCCCTTCATCAGACAACACAAAATCGAGAACTTTCTTGCCATTTTCAGCATTTGGGCCTTTGTTCACGAGACTCATCACATACGGCACGACCAACGTACCTTCTGCTGGAATCACGAAGGCGATATTTGCCTTGTCTTTATATTTTGCGCGATACGCATTGAAATCGTAATCGAGCAAGATAGCGATCTCGCCCGACAATACGCGGGCGTAGGACGTTTGTTTTGGCACGATCGGCTCATTTGTTTTGAGAGCCGTAAAATACTCGATTGCCGGGCCAAAGTTATCAAGCGACCCGCCTCGCGCCTGATTAATCGCGACAGCGCCTACATAGCCTACAAACGCCGATGCGGGATCCAAATAACCAATCAAGCCTTTGTATTCTGGCTTTAGCAAATCTGCCCAAGATTGTGGGACAGGCTTACCTTTCAGGGCATCGACATTGACCATAAAACCTAACGTGCCAGAGTGAATCGTAAACCACTGACCAGCTGGGTCCTTTAAACCGTCGGGAATATCATTCCATGCTGCGGGCTTAAACGGCGCCACAACTCCATCGGCCGCCGCCTGAATGCCAAACGTGACGCCCAGGTAGGTAACGTCCGCAACTGGACTATTTTTTTCAGCAACAAGTTGTGCGAGTGCCTGACCAGAGTTTTTATTGTCGGGAGGGACAGTTACGCCAGTTTTGGACTTGATTGCTTTGAGTTGCGAACCCCAATCAGCCCACTCTGGCGGACAGTTGTAACAGATCGCAGATTGCGCCATTGCAACCGTTGATGTGAGCGCCAAACCGAGCAACCCAATATGCAATACCTTGTTCATCCAAGCTTTCATGACCAATATCCTCGGTAATATCCAATACAAAACAGGGGAGCCGCGACGCGGGCAACGGCTTTTTTTCATTCTCCCTTGGAATAGTGACAAAGATATTAAATTGTCACCATGGCGTAGTATTTCTGTGAAAGGTCATTTGATGGACCACCCTCGTCAGCACAGCGTCTTGGCCGAACGCCACCGTTGTCACAAAAATCGCATGTTCAATGAGTACTCTATGGTGCGAACATCGGGTGCTGCGCCGCAGCATCATCTTCGCAGCCTGATGCCAGGAGTGACAGATGAACATAAAGAAACGCTGG
>CAIZGG010000204.1 GCA_903932425.1 uncultured beta proteobacterium
CACTGACGATCTGTTGAATCGCTGACGATCTGTTGAGTCACTGACGATCTGTTGAATCTCTGACGATCTGTTGAATCTCTGACGATCTGTTGAATCTCTGACAAGCGTCATTGATTACAATATCGGCTTAGTCCATACGTTAAAAGCGTGCTTGCAATGATCCCCTATCCTGAAACTCTTTGGCAAATCCTCTTGATGGCGGCGCTCTTGATCGGAGCTGTGATCAACGCTGTGCATCAAGCGGAAGTGATCGCACACAAAACTGGCGAACCCCTTGGTACCTTAGTGTTGGCGATCTCGGTCACGATTATCGAAGTGGCGCTGATTGTTTCGATTATGTTGTCAGCCGGAGCCGAAGGCGCTCTGATTGCTCGTGACTCCGTGTTTGCTGCGGTCATGATTGTCATGAATGGCGTGATTGGCGCTTCGATCTTTTTGGGTGGTTTACGGCATCGCGTTTTATCCTTTCGGGTCGAGGGCACGAACTCGAGCCTCTCGGTCTTAATTGCGCTGGCAGTACTCACTTTGGTGATGCCAAACTTCACCACGACCACACCAGGCCCAACGTTTTCTAATAGCCAATTGATACTTGCGGGGATTTTGTCTTTGGTGCTGTATGGCACGTTTGTATTTGTTCAAACTGTACGCCATCGTGATTATTTTTTACCAACTCACGACGCTGAGCTTGCAAATCCCGAAAGTCATGCTCCTGCTCCATCAAATACTAAAACACTGATCAGTGTGGTGTTACTCATTGTTTCACTGGTGGCTGTTGTTTTACTTGCAAAGGCTCTAAGCCCATCAATTGAATCTGCGATCGATAAAGCCGGCGCCCCGCGTTCGGTGGTTGGTATTGCGATCGCACTTTTGGTCTTGCTTCCCGAAGGCGTTGCTGCCTGCCGTGCTGCAATGGCAAATCGACTTCAGACTAGCCTCAATCTATCACTGGGATCAGCATTAGCCAGTATCGGGCTGACCATTCCTGCGGTCGCTTTCATTTCGGTTGTGTTTAATTTGCCGCTAAGTCTGGGCGTCGATGCGGTAGGTATGACATTTTTAGCGCTGACATTTCTTTTGAGTCTGCTCACCATCGCCATTGGGCGCGCCACGGTGTTGCAGGGCGTCGTACATTTGGTTGTTTTTGCAGCCTATCTGTTTTTAAGCTTGGTACCCTAAGCTGGCACGTGTCCGTAAAAAATTATGCGCCTAAAATAGAGCAATGAACACACACGCCAACAGCACTGACTCTGAACCTGAAGAACCCACCCAAGAAGCCGCCGTCATCCACGAACCTCGCCTTTGGGCGCAAAAGGGGTGGACAGCGCGGGTCATTAAAAATGAAGACGACGATGGTTGGGCCGTTGAGATGACCCCTGATGGTCAGGCTGAACCTGCGTTGATTGGCCCCTGGACAATGGGCCGCGACAAAAAGAACCCTAAGCCTTTGGATATCAACGCCTTCAACACGCTGGTTAAAACCGCGTCTGAGGTCGTGCGCCGGCACGAACAACACTTAGAAGCCACGCTACACAAAAAACTGACAATCACCTCTAACGATCAACAAATTATTGTGTCCTTGGATATCGTCTTAGACGAAGACAACCCTCACGCACTCTTAAGCGCCACAGATCTTGACGGTACTGAGCTGGCACAAATTAAAGTCAGACCAGACTTCAAACTCAACTCAAACAGCGCCCACGCTTGGATTGACAGCGATTACGCTAAACCAAAATAAGGGCGACTCAGCTCGGCACTTTGTGCTGAGTCTTCGCCCATGGCCACTGCTCTGCATCCCCTGAATACCGCGTGAAACCTCAGCCTCTTTCGAAGCAACCGTCATTTGGCAGGAGGATACGGTAAAGGCTTGCCCTCGGGCGGCATCACTTTACCCAAGGCCAGTAGCATGGCCACGGTCACATAGGTGCCACTGACCGCCACAAGATCAACCAATTGCTGCTCGCCTAAAATCTCTTTCGCACGTGCGAAGGTCGCGTCACTCACCTCATGCGTGTTGTTCATTTCCATAAACAAGTCATAGACGACCGCCTCATCGGGTTGCATGTTGCGTGGGCGAATACCGCTTTTTAAATCATCAGCAACGCTTTGAGCCAAACCCGCCTTTAAGGCCATCGGATAATGCGCCGACCACTCAACCTGCGACTTCCACAAATTACCGTGAATCAAAATCGCAAATTCGTTTAACCGACGCGACACCGAGGTATTGAAGCGCAGATAGTCAAGCAGGTGTTTCATGCGCTCTGCAAACACTGGGCTGCGCAGCATGATGTTGTAAGGCCCACCAATCCCTGAGGTCGAAATCTTAATGATCTCTTCTGCAAGTGGCTTGACCTCTGGCGGCAACTGCTCAAGCGTCAGTTGAGGAAATCGTTTAGGTTCACCAGGTTGCGGTGGCGTTTGGCCAAAGGCCGACACTGAGCAAGCAAATATGATGACAAAAACAAGCAGCGGCTGCGTGAGGATTTTTTTAACGTTTTGCATAAAGGTCTCTGGACTGGTACGGCGCTTTGCACCACACCTTATTATTCGAGGCCTCATCTTATGCCATGAAGAGCATACGAAGTTAGGCTAAGCAAAAACACAACATTCATTAGTTAGCATCGACATCATCACAAATTAATCTTAGGTAATGCTGCAGACCCTTACCCTGATCCCACTGGCGAGCATACCCGAGCGATACCTCTTCGAACCTGACGCCATCTCGCCAATCGGTGTGGCGCACATGCAAATGTCCGCTAACGGCCACAACAGCTCGGTAGCGCACATGCCAATCATGCGTACGCCGTGTACCACACCAAGGAGTGAAGCGCGGCACGCG
>CAIZGG010000205.1 GCA_903932425.1 uncultured beta proteobacterium
AAAGGTAAATGCTGTTTTGCGCGCCTTAAAAATCGGCGGACATGAGGGATGCGTGATCGCAATGACGGTGTAGTTTTTTTGATGTGCGATTGTTAAAAATACAGGCGACCAAGAAATAACTGATGAATCACCCCACAACACAATTGTTTTAACCGAATTAACCGGCTTGTAAAGCGTGCAAAGTTTAAGTGCAGTTAGCGACACCCCCGCAGAAAGGGCTGAACTTGATATGCAGGGTGTCTGCGGCGGTGCATCCATCCGAATCAATTCGGCCGTCGACGTACTTGCAATCACAACCTCTCGTGTTAGAACGCCATCATGCCGATACACCCAATACCCAAACCCACCCACCACGCTCATTAGCAGCGCAAGCGTCCAAACAGTCGCTACATTTTTACTGAAGCGGAGTCTGATCGGCCGCTCAAGCAGGGCATAAGTGCCCCACGCCAAAATCACTGACACACCGACCAATACCGCGCGCAGCCACCCACTGAGCGCTTGGTTTTCTAGCACGCGTGCAAACGACAACACAGGCCAATGCCACAAATATAGCGGGTAACTAATCAAGCCGATCAAAACCATCGCACGATTCGACAAAACGATACGGTTCACAACCGCCTCTGGCCCTGCATAAATTAGCAAACTAGCCCCTAGCGTTGGCAACAAAGCCCAAAACCCAGGAAACTCACGGCCCTTATTCAAAAGCAGTAAAGCGAAGACAATCAACATCAAACCAAAAATTGACAAGCAATTGTTGATCAACCGCTGAGGCCCAAGAAGAGCGCGCTCAATCGACTGACTCGACTGCCACGCCAACACCGCGCCCAATAGCAGTTCCCAAAATCGAGTTAAGGGCGAATAAAAAGCTGCGGTTAGATTTGTTTGGGTGGCAACTAGACACAACAGTAAGGAGCCACTAGTCAACAACGCAAGTGCCACCACGCAATTACACTTAATCCTGAAGAGGAGCCAAAGTATCAAAGGCCAAAAAATATAAAACTGCTCTTCAATCCCTAACGACCACAAATGCAACAGAGGTTTTAATTCGGCAGTTTGATCAAAATAGCCGCTTTCGGCCCAGAGCACCAAGTTTTGAACAAAGCCAGCGCCAGCTGCCACATGTTTACCCAATTGTGCATATTCATCAGCCAACAACACCAACCAACCAACGACGCTACAGGTGACCAGAACGAGTAGCAATGCCGGAAAAATTCTACGAATACGGCGCGAATAAAACTCAATAAAACTAAAGTGCCCGGTTGCCAACTCCGTAAAGATGATGCGTGAGATCAAATATCCAGAAATCACAAAAAAAATGTCAACACCCACAAAGCCGCCAGGCATTCGCGCCGGGAACGCATGAAATAAAACGACCACCGTCACGGCGATCGCTCGCAATCCATCTATATCTGGGCGATAGTTCTTATTATTCAATTGCGTATTTTTAGAGGCAAAGGGCGATTACTATAATTGTACAGAAGGCGATCTTGGGCCTTTCTCTCTTGTTTACTGATTAAAGAGTCTATGGACTGGTACGTCATCCACACAAAACCTCGGCAAGAAGCTCGGGCCTTGGTGAACCTTGAGTCACAAGGCTACGAGTGCTATTTGCCGCAATTCACTCGACAAAAATTACAGCGTGGAGTGATCGGTTTAGTTCATGAGCCTCTGTTTCCTCGATATCTGTTTATTCGTTTAGATGCGACCCACTCTGGTAAAAGCTGGGGTCCTATTCGTTCAACCTTAGGGGTGTCGCTTGAGCTTTCTATTGCGTGTGCAAGCAAGCGT
>CAIZGG010000206.1 GCA_903932425.1 uncultured beta proteobacterium
GGTGACGCCTTCTTCCAGGTCTGCAGTAAAGGCCACATCTCTAAACGAACGTGACTCCCATTTCAGGGCCTCATCCATGTGCATGCCCATTGAGCGACGCACCACCTCTTTGGCAAAGCGGTGAGACAGCGGCGCGCGCGTGGCAAGCATCGTCGCGTAATCGAGTGTCTTTTGCAGTAACTCGGCTTGTGGGTAAATACGATTGACCAGACCAATGCGATAGGCGTGTTCAGCGTCGACACGTTCGCCCGATAAAATGATCTCCATGGCGTGGCCCATCCCCACAATCTGCGGCAAGCGAATCAAGCCGCCATCGCAGGCATGAAACCCCCACTTGGCATCTTGCAAGGCAAATTCAGCGTTGGGCGAGCAAAAGCGTAGATCGCAGGCGAGCGACAATTCAAAACCACCCGAAATCGCAAAACCGTTCACGGCGGCAACAATCGGTTTGTCGATATCAAGGTTGCGTGTGATGCCGCCAAAGCCGGGGCCATTGGTATATTTTTTACGAAACTCTTGTGCGGGTGCTCGGGCAAAATCAATCGTGTAGTTTTTTAAATCAGCCCCGGCGCAAAAGGCTTTGTCGCCCGCGCCTGTGATCACGGCAGCACGCGCACTGTCATCATTATCAAACTCGTGCCACGCGGCAACCAGCTCGTCATTGGCCGCAAAGTTCAACGAATTCATTTTGTCAGCGCGATTGATCGTGATCAGTCGTACTGAACCGTATTTTTCATAAGAGATATCAGACATTCTTTTGCACTCTAAAGGTAGGTGTGATGGGGCTAGCTGGCTCGTTCACAGTGGTGGGTACAGCAACGACTCGGTCGCCCAGCTGATCACCGTCTTCAGGTAAAAAGCGGCCAGTGACCCGAAAGCCGTTATCCAAGTCAAATACGCCTACGTGATACATGCCATCGGCCTTAAAACGTAAAGGCGGCTTGCGTACGGTGGTCCAACTCACCAGTTTGCCGATACCGGCAATTTGCACCGGATTCATTTCACTGGCTAGACATTTTGCACAGGTATTGATGCAAGCGGCATCGAGCGTGCCGCACTTGGCGCATTGATGAAAGGTCAGCATCTCTGGCTTAAACAGGGTTGAGTTCGACATGATTAATCGCGCCCCAAAATATTCACCGTGCAGGCAACACCGGTACCGCCTAAGTTATGCGTCATGCCGATACGAGCATTCGCGACTTGGTTGGTGTGCTCGCCACGCAATTGCTTGACCACTTCGTAGATTTGACCGATGCCGGTAGCGCCTACGGGGTGCCCCTTAGCAAGCAAACCACCGCTTGGGTTGATGGCTACATCGCCCTGCATGCCGGTGCGGCCTTCGGCGGCCCATTTGCCACCCAGGCCGCGTGGTACCAGGCCCAAGTCTTCGCTATCGATAATCTCGGCGATTGAAAAGCAGTCATGCAATTCACACACGTCGATATCTTTGGCTGTTAAACCTGATTGCTCGTACGCCTTTTGTGCGGCAGTGACGGTGGCTTCAAACGAGCACAGGTCAGGATGATTGGCGATGCGCGGTGAGCCACTGGTTTGTGCCGAGGCCAGCACCCGAATTTTGTTTTGCCGTGCTTGACTCGACAACAAGGGCTCGGCGCACAGTACGATCGCCGCGGCACCGTCGCTTGCGGGGCAGCAGTCAAACATTTGCAAGGGGTCTGCGATCATGGCTGAGGCACAAATTTGCTCAAGGGTTAAGGTCGCGCCCATTTGTGCCAAGGGGTTCTTCAAACCATTGGCTTTGTTTTTGATGACAACAGA
>CAIZGG010000207.1 GCA_903932425.1 uncultured beta proteobacterium
GCCGCATTACGCTGCCAGTCAGCATGTGGTGCAAATGGAAACACCCCTGTATAACGCCCTGGCTCTGTCACATCTGTGGTGATACCCGTACCACCAGAGACGAACACGTCATCGCAGATCGTTAAGTGCCCTGCTATACCCGCCGCCCCAGCGATGGTGCACCGTGCCCCTATCGTGGTTGAGCCTGCCACTGCAGTGCAGGCGGCAATAGCTGTATGTGTGCCGATTTTGCAGTTATGGGCGATCATAATTTGGTTGTCTAATTTGACACCATCTTCGATCACGGTATTTTCGAGCGCACCGCGATCAATCGTCGTGTTTGCACCCACCTCAACGTCATTTCCGATGACTAGACCACCAAGCTGAGGAATCTTACCCCAAGCCCCTTTGGCCAAACTTGGGTCGGGTGCAAAACCAAACCCGTCTGCACCGAGAACGGCGCCGCTATGTACGATACAACGCGAGCCAATTTGCACGCCGTCATAAATAGACACGCGCGGATGAATCGTGCTTGAGGCGCCAATCTTGACATCAGCACCGATCACACAACCCGCACCCACCTGCACCATGGCCTCAAGCGTGCAACGGGCCCCAATCACGGCGAGCGGACCGACCGTCACACTAGCCGCTAAAACTGCGCTGGGGTCGACCACAGCAGAAGGGTGAACTCTGATTTCACGTGCCGGTTGCCGCGCCCAATCAAACCATTGCGCAATGCGGGCATATAACAAATAGGGGTGCTTGCATACCACTCGCGCATAGGTCGGCTGAACCGGTGCTTGCGATAACAACTCATCAATTTCAGGCAACACAATGACCGCGGCAGCCTGAGTCACGGCAAGCTGTTCGAGATACTTTGGATGAACAATAAACGAAGCCTCATACTGGCCTGCGCTAGGAAGTGCACCAAGGCCAGCGATGACTGGGTCAACGAATTGGCCGTTGCCAGGCACAATCTTTTGCACCAAACCCCCAGGGATCGCCTTGAGCAGTTGAGACAGTAGGGGTGCCCGTTCAGGGGTTAGTAGGACAGGCATCGATTAAGCGTCTTATTTACCAAGTGACTGAATCACCTTGTCGGTGATATCTATGCGAGGATTGACGGTGACCGCATCCTGAATCACGACATCAAAATTTTCTTGTTCGGCAATCTTCTTGATCGCTGCGTTGGCTTTTTCGATAATCGTTGCAAACTCTTCGTTACGACGTCGACTCGAATCCTCTTGAATTTCACGACGTTTGCGTTGCAGATCTGCGTCAATATTTGCAAGTTCACGCTGCCGCTTATTACGCTCTGACTCAGACAGCACCGGGGCGTCTTTTTCTAGCTTTTGCGCAAGACTGCGTAGATTATTGACCTGCTTTTCTAGGTCTTCAGCGCGTTTTTTAAATTCGCCCTCAATTTTCGTCTGAGCCGCTTTTGCAGGTGCAGATTCACGCAAAATTCGTTCGGTATTGACAAAGCCAATTTTGGTGCCCTGAGCCTGAACGGGTGTCGCAAGAGCCAAACCACACGCGACCGCA
>CAIZGG010000208.1 GCA_903932425.1 uncultured beta proteobacterium
CATTGTGATCGCGCTGAAATGCGCAAACAACTCTTCTTCACCATCATCAGGTTTGATAAAGCCAAAACCTTTTGCATCATTGAACCACTTAACAATTCCGGTCGCCATGCGAACTCCATTACATAAACTTTAAAACAACCGTGATGAGGGTAAATACTTTTTAATCAGTCTCGCTCCACAACACGCCTAAATAGAACTTCTTGTGAAGCCTACCCCCCGATTGTTTGCCCTTTTTCTAGGGGTGTCAAGGAGTTATATGGATTTATCACCTAGTAGTTACCCCTTTTTTTATCAAAAAATGCCCCAATATGGGTTAAATAGGGTTTTATGCGTGTTTTTCACCACAATAACCTAGTAAATTAAAGTTTAGATATCTGTGTTTAGAATGTTTCTTATGAGCCCCACACCCAAAAATCCCACAACTGGCGTACCAGTCAATCCCTATGCCGAAGACACCATCCTTCTCGAAAAGCAGGCCGAGAAAGTAAAAGCCCCTTCGATGTATAAAGTTTTACTATTAAATGACGATTACACACCAATGGAATTTGTGGTGATGGTGATTCAGGAGTATTTTAATAAGGATCATGAAACAGCTACACGCATCATGTTGCAAGTACATTTAGTTGGCAAGGGTGTTTGCGGAGTATTTACCCGCGATGTTGCCGCTACGAAAGTGCATCAAGTTATCGAACTCTCCCGTGAAGCGGGTCACCCACTACAGTGCACTATGGAGGAAGCATGATTGCCCAAGAATTAGAAGTGAGTTTGCACATGGCGTTTGTTGACGCAAGGGCATCGCGACATGAGTTCATCACAGTCGAGCATTTGCTCGCGGCCTTACTGGATAACGCTACTGCGGTCGAAGTCTTAAAGGCTTGCGCAGTCAATATCGCAGAGCTACGCGCTCAACTCAAAAATTTTATCAATGACAACACACCTGTTGTACCAGGGAATGATGAGGTTGATACGCAGCCCACGCTGGGATTTCAGCGTGTGATTCAACGCGCCATCATGCACGTGCAGTCAACATCAAACGGCAAGAAAGAGGTGACAGGCGCAAATGTGCTGGTTGCCATCTTCGGTGAAAAAGATTCGCATGCGGTTTATTTCCTGCAACAGCAAGGCGTTACCCGTTTAGATGTCGTGAACTTCATCAGTCATGGTGTGCGTAAAGATCAGTCAGAGCATGTCAAGCCCGTTGAGCCTTCGCAGGAGGCTGAGGAATCTGCCTCTTCTGGTAAAGAAAGCCCTCTTGAGCAATATACCCAGAACCTCAATGTAATGGCCCGTCAAGGCAAGATTGACCCATTAATTGGCCGCGAGAGCGAAGTAGAGCGCGTGATTCAAGTGCTCTGCCGTCGTCGCAAAAATAATCCGCTATTGGTGGGCGAGGCTGGCGTAGGTAAGACAGCAATTGCTGAGGGCTTAGCCTGGAGAATTGTGAAGGGCGATGTGCCGGATATTTTGGCTAACGCTACTGTTTACTCTTTAGACATGGGTGCTCTTTTAGCGGGCACTAAATACCGTGGTGATTTTGAGCAACGCTTGAAGAGTGTTCTCAAGTCACTCAAAGATCACACTCACGGTGTTTTATTTATTGACGAGATTCATACGCTGATTGGAGCAGGTGCAGCTTCTGGCGGCACATTGGATGCGAGCAATTTATTGAAGCCTGCTTTGTCTAATGGCCAGTTGAAATGTATTGGCGCAACCACCTTTACGGAATACCGTGGCATCTTTGAAAAGGATGCGGCTTTATCACGTCGTTTCCAGAAGGTGGATGTTGTAGAGCCAACCGTAGATCAAACAGTGCAAATCTTACGCGGCTTAAAGTCGCGCTTTGAGGAGCATCACAGCGTGAAGTATGCGGCTGGTGCATTAGTTGCTGCCGCAGAACTTTCTGCTCGCTATATCAATGATCGTCATTTGCCAGATAAGGCGATTGACGTCATCGATGAAGCCGGTGCCGCTCAACGTATTTTGCC
>CAIZGG010000209.1 GCA_903932425.1 uncultured beta proteobacterium
CCTCGGCCTTTGCGATTGCAACGGTGAAAGTTGGTAACCAACTCGAAATCGCCCACCAGGCGGTCGTCGTCATGATCGACAACAGCAGTGTGAGCAAGGTCAAGCGTCTGGCCTCAGGCTCTTTAAATAATTGCTTGAGGGTGAAGGGTCGAGTCTCGCTCTCAGACGCCCCTGACTGACCTGTTGCGCTCCAACGCTTATTAGCCAATGCCTGCATCCACTGCTCAGACTCGCCGATACTGCGACGGATATAAAGCACAAAAAATGCCGGCAAGGCACCAATCACGAACATCAGACGCCACGTATCCGCACCCATCGGGTTGTAAGTTGACAGGACATACCAAACCAAGGCCGCCATCAGCGTGCCCCAGCCAAAGCCCGATTGAAGAAAGCCGGCACCCTTGGCCCGCGCTTTTTCTGGCCAGGTCTCGGCCAATAACGCGATGCCGGTACTCCATTCGCTTCCCATGGCTAAGCCAGTTAAGAAACGCAAGGCGCAGAGCGTGACGAATGAATCTGAGAACGCCGTCAACCCCGAAAACAAAGCGTAGAGAAAGACAGACCAAAGCATGACCCGCTTTCGTCCAACATAATCAGCCAGCACACCCCCAATGATTCCTCCGACGCCCCAGCCGAGCAAGGTCATTCCTATTACTAAACCGGCATACACAGAGGGCGTTGCCATTTGAGCGGGGGTCAGCACCGATTTCAACATCGGAAAGAGAACGACGATCAGCGCAACGGCCTCGAAGCCATCGAACATCCAACCTAAAAATGAGCTTTTTAATACCTTCCAGTGGGTGGAAGTAAGCCCTTGATACCAGCGCCCAGTGTCTTTAGGCTCTAGGGTCTTCGTGTTCAATATCGTCTCCTTAAGGAATTTTATTTTTTTAAATCGAACGCAGTAAAGTGAATGACTAGACTGTTGCTCCACCACCCACCCTCTTGAGACGCTCGCTCAAATGCAAGGACTCAACAAACGTCAGAATTACCATGCGGTTGCTCCGTTGTCCACTTGCATGATGCACTCGCTCAGGCACCCTTTCGGAGGTAATAGCCCTTGACTGCATACAAGTTCGCTTTACTCAAACCGTATAAGTGGCTCCGCCATCAACGGGAATCAGCGCGCCCGTGACATGCTTTGACTGATCGGACAGAAGCCAAAGTGTCGCCTCGGCGACATCTTCAGGGGTACCGGGTCGGCTAAAGCTTTGTGCGCTTCGGTCAGACATCGAACCCGTTGACTTCATCATTTGGTCTAACCGGTCTGACGCAATCGGTCCGGGCGCAACGGTATTGACTCGGATGCCCTGAGGCAAAAACGCATCCGCGACCCCCTTATCCAACAAATTCACTGCGGCGTTCGCACACCCGCCTGGCAAATGCGTGGCCGTCGGCTGTTTACCACCTCGACCCGACATGTTGACGATCACTCCTTTTTTGCGCTCTGACATCGAGGGCAAGACCGCCCGCATCGTACGCACGTAACCCAGTAGCTTGGAATTCAAGACGTCCATCCAAACCTCATCATCTAGCTCCATCAGCGGACCGAAATCTGAAATGGATGTCGAATTGACTAAGCCATCAATTTTGCCGTGCGTTCGCAAAATCTCTTGAGCAACAGCATCGACACTCGCGCGACTTTTTATATCGAGCGCTAAAGCCTGAGCCCGCCCCTTGGCAGCAACGATCTCTACAACCAAAGCGGCTAATTTATCTGTCGAACGCGCTGATACGATTGCGATTGCCCCTTCGCTGGCAACACGCTTTGCAATCGCAGCACCAATCGCCCCTGAAGCACCGTCGACCCATATCAC
>CAIZGG010000210.1 GCA_903932425.1 uncultured beta proteobacterium
CGGTATTAATCTTGACATGCAGGGCTTCATTCGTGTGCTTAAGCGCACTTGCCTGAAAGGTCGGCGCAAACGTCTTGCAGGGACCGCACCACGATGCCCAAAAATCAGCGATCACCGGCAATGGCGACTGCGCGGTTAACTCACCAAACAATTGCTCATCGACCTCAAGCGGCGCTGACAATAAATCTTTTTTACAAGCACCGCATATCGGTTGACTCCCCAGGCGCTCAATCGCGAGTTGGTTCAGTTTATGGCAGTGAGGGCATGGGATTTTCATTCAGCCTTACCTATTGAGCGTCATGGACACATCAATCATACCTCTGGCGGGGCAGCACTGACTACATCACAAACCGCCTGAGGTGCTGCAATCTCAGGTTTTTTGCTTTTGGGCTGCGAGAGGGATACTAACTGCTCGTGAGTTTTTACTCTTCGGCAAGTAGGAGCGGCAGCATCTTGCGTACATCGCCATGTAAAGATGTCAGCGTGCTCTCAAATGACAGCTGCGGCATATTCGCTTGAACCAATCTTGCCAGGATTCGAGCCTGCTCAAAGTCGCGCGGCTTTTTAATCGTTTCTCGGGTTGATAGGCCAGAGAGCCAAGCTTTATGCAATGCAAAAGCTCGCGGGTCTGGCACCCGCATTGGTACAGGCCAACCGTCTTCATCGATGGCAATCGCGTCGAGTTTGGGAGAGTTCAACAGCCACTGCAAGCCCGGCACCTCGACTGCAACAAGATCAGACTCGGCGAAGGTAACAAGGTCAGTGGTATGCATGCCACGCGGTGCAGTCACGAGGTCAACCATGAATTGCCCCGCATTCGCGGCTCGGTAGCCATTTTCACGAACGCACTCAAACGTTTTATCAGCATTTTTTAACAGCCCCAGCAGGCCGTTACCGTCTAGTTTGTCGGATACGACAGTCATTTTTTTACGCCCATCGTAGAGCAAGTCAACGTCACCTGAGGCAAGTAATTCGAGTAAAAAATGAGCGCCTCCCTCTGCCTCATAGGCATACAATGCTTGGGTACCAATGACAGTAAAGCTGTCGTGCACGCCGGCCCGTTCGAGTTCGCGAAGCACGCGAGCCACAACACGAGGGACACGATTTAACCTCAAGGCTTTGTTGAGCCTGGCTTGTTCTTGAATCTTTTCGGTAATCAGATTAAAGCGCTCTTTCGCTGCTGTGCGACCAGCAGAAAATACCGCGAATAACTCCTCGGTTTGCGCCGACCGTGGTCCAAACGACTTGCCGTTGCCACGTCGATCTCGATCTCTGAACAAGTATTCCGTACCACGTACCGTTTTCCAGCGCATTCCGTATGTGTAGGATGCAGCATGACTCTGAGCAGCACGATAGTTTTCGTAAAGCTGCTCGGTATTGACTTGGTGCAGTCGCTGCTGATTCGATAGTGATTTCACATTGTTTCCGGCAAAAAATTTAATCTGCCTATTGTGCCGGAAACAGACAATTAAATCAACACTTGTTTCCGGCAAAATTCGTTTATCAAGTTTTTGCCGGAAATGCAGATAAGTGCCATCGTGGCGGTGTAAGTGCGGTGCATACTGTGTTTCGTATTCCATCCGAAGGTGCAAAAGCGCAACTGGCTTACCCGCGCTGGTATCACGCCTGTGGGCAAGATGACAATGGCGGTATTGTGCTGACCCATAAACTGCCGGGTCGGTTCTTCAAGAAAATCAGTAACCGACCAAATACTGCTTTCATCAGCGCAACCTTGCCGGTGGCCGGTAAATTTCAGAACTTCAAGATGTCGATGGGCATTGAAAAGGAATCAGGCCAAAATTTAGAGCGATTATGCAAGTAACATCGTTAACATTACTGCTCAGAGCCGCTAATATTTATGCGGGTTTCCAAGGGATTCTTGGCGGAGAGGGTGTCTGTGCAACTGCCTTGCCAGTAACATCCGATTAAGTACCATAACTCCATGATTTCAATGCCTTAGGTATAATCTCTGTTTCGTCATTGTTCGTACTTATACGCTACAGTACAATGCATAAATAGGGGCTGGA
>CAIZGG010000211.1 GCA_903932425.1 uncultured beta proteobacterium
AGGTCAGAGGCCCATCTTCGACTTTGATACTTAAAAATTCAAGATGCTCTTCGTAATTGGCACTGACGATACTGTAGGCACGCAACAAGGGCTTATCGTTGATTCGCAGTCCGATCATCGTGAAGTGACCGTTACTAAAGCGCAAGGATGGGTCGCGCGTTGTCGTAAAACTAAACAGGCGGTCAGTCCAGTGATGGACGGATAAAACGGTTTCTTCGTTGAAGGCGCTCATGGTTGGCTTGGTATCAAAATCTTTTTAAGTCGGGGGCAGGCCTAACAAATACATTGCGAGCTTGCGATGGATGCATTAAATTCAGTAAATGTAGTGAATGCAACACTAAATTGTAGCAAATGCTACATTAATGTTAACCCCCGTGATGTAATTTAGGCAACGATTAAAAGGCAATAAGCTTTTAACCCACCTTCACATGACTGAACATACGAAAACCGACGGACTTTCAGCAGAGGTGCCCACGCCAGCAACAAGGGGTGATGGCGTGGTCACTGCCACTCAACCGCGCGCCGCAAGTGCAAGCAAAATCGAGTGTAACGCGTGCCCAGTCTTGTGTCAGATCAGCGCTGGGCGCAGCGGTGCCTGTGACCGCTATGCCAACCAAGACGGTGCACTGATTCGAGTTGATCCAGTGTTGGTTTTGAATCGGGCCTTAAAAGCCGTTGAGCCGGCGGTCGTTCAGTTTGCGCCTGGCGCCTCGGAAGAGGCCTGGGCTGGCGATCTGGTGCATGCGAATGATGTCTTCATTACGGGCGTAGGATCGTCAACCACCTACCCGGATTACAAGCCGGCTCCGTTTATTGTGGGCTCGCAAATCGATGGTGTCGATATGGTGACGGTTGTCACTGAAGGCATCTTTAGTTATTGCAGTTTAAAAGTCAAAATTGATACGGATCGATACCTCGGACCCGAACAAGCTAATGTGCTTTGCCGTGGCGAAGTGGTGGGGCACGTCACCACCGCCGAGTATGGCTCGCAAATGCTCTCGTTGGGGGGCGTGCATCACTTGACGGGTGGCAGCAAAAAAGAAGGCCGCGTCACCATGGAGATGATGCAGACGCTGGGAAACAAAGAAGCTGCCGAGTTGAGTATCGAAGGCGGGGCGAATCTGGTGATACAGGCAGGGCGCGCGCCGATTGTGAATGGCGTGGTCGAGCAGCGCATGCGAGTCGGTTGCGGATCTGCGGCGATCGGTATTTTTGCACAACAATTTTTTGAGTTGGCCGACGAGGTTGTCGTGGTCGATGATCACATCACAGGCGTGTTGACTGAGCATCAAGCAGGGTGTTGCTTGAACATGCGCCCGTCCGGGATTTCGATTCGAGGCCGGCGTTCAACGCCAGGGCGCTATTTTCAAGTAGCCAACCCCGGCACCGGTTGGGGTGGCACTGACATTTCGGATCCTTTGTCCATCATTGAAAAGTGGGATCCAAAGCGTGCCTGGCCTGGTTTGCGTTTACTGATGACCTCAACCACCGGTGAACACGCAGCATGGTTCGTGCTTGATGAGGCTCTGGTTCCCCAGCAGCAAGACATGCCAGCTGCGGTGCAGACAGTGATCGACCGCATCGGTGAAAACTGCGAACCTTCACTGACAACGGTGTTGTTTCTCGGAGGCGCGGGGGGCAGTTTACGTGCGGGGGTTACAGACAACCCAGTTTTGTTGACGCGCGCGATTAAAAATGCCTTGGTCAATGTGACGTGTGGTGGGGCACCGGCGTATGTCTGGCCTGGTGGGGGGATTACTGTGATGGTGGATGTGCTTCGTATGCCAGATCACAGTTTCGGTACAGTACCCACCCCCGCGATCGTTGCACCGTTTGAATTCAGTATGCGCACAGAGGATTTTAAAAATTTGGGTGGCCATATGGCCTATGTACGCCCGCTTGAAGAAGTGCTGCGCAACGGCGCCTGGCATGCTGATGGTGCGCCGACTGCGCGAAAGTGGGTGACGCAGACGACCCAAAACCCCTGGCCGTTGGGTCAGCCGCCTTTGTTAGGCTAAGCAGCATGGGCCCGATATCGCACGAACTGTCGCAAGGTCGTCGCCATTTTCAGCACGGGCCGATTGATATCATTGCTTACGCCGAGGGCGACCCAGTGAGCGTGGCGCGGGCACACCAAGCTGCGTGGCACCGCTTTGGGCAAATTCTGCCCGAACTGGTCGATGAACTGGCTGAGTTGCGTAAACCAGTGGGCAGCGCTGGTACGCTCAAAGGCCCTATCGCCCAAACGATGTGGCACGCATGCAAGGCCTGCTTAATTGAGTCGGACGTCCACGCATTTTTAACGCCGATGGCGGCGGTTGCCGGCTCAGTCGCACAAGAGTTGAGCGCTTGTTATCAGGCTTCAGGGATCCGGCGTGCCTGGATCAATAATGGAGGCGATATTGCGCTGTATCTCACAAACGACACGACTGTCTCGATTGGGCTGTTTGCTGACCTGGCACGTTTTGACGAACAGCAGCTTATTGGCGGCGTGCAGACTGACGCGGTGTTTGAAGTGAAATATGGAATGGGCATCTCGGGCGTGGCGACGAGTGGTTGGCGCGGGCGAAGTTTTTCTTTGGGCATCGCTGACAGCGTGACGGTGTTTGCTTCGAGTGCTTCACAGGCGGATGCCGCAGCAACGTTGATTGCAAATGCTGTGAACGTTGCAGACCCACACATTGTTCGTCAGCCCGCTAACACCTTGAAAGATGATTCTGATTTAGGTGAGCAGTTGGTCACGGTTGCCGTGCCTGAGTTGAGTCAAAACAAAATTTATGAAGCACTTGAAGCTGGCTTAAAAAAAGCGCATACACTCAAGCAGAACGGTTTAATCTGTGCAAGTGTTTTAAGTTGTCAGGGCTGGTTTGCAAGCACAGAAGCCGCTCGAATTCAACGCATATCCTGAGGGCAAGATGCAAGCAAACATTCGTAGGATCGTGGTGCAAATTGATGAAGTGTGGTCTGAAAATGGTCAGGCTGTGTCGCCTCCAACACGTCGGGCCTTAGCGATGGCCGTGATCGAGAATCCCTTTGCAGGACGCTATGTCGAGAATCTTGAGGCGCTGATTACTGTCGGCGAAGAACTTGGTGGTTTGCTCGGCGAGCGTTGTGTCCAAGCGCTTGGTATCAAGCCTGGCGAGGCGCAAAGCTATGGCAAGGCGGCCATCGTGGGTGAGGCGGGCGAGATTGAACATGCGGCTGCGATTTTGCATCCGAAGCTGGGGGCGCCTTTGCGTGTTGCCGTTGAAAAAGGTGCGGCATTGGTTCCTTCCAGTAAAAAAATGGGGGTAATGGGCACGGCTATTGATGTGCCGCTCGGGCACAAGGATGCGGCTTACGTGCGTACCCATTTTGATGCGATCGAAGCACGGGTGACCGATGCTCCGCGTGCCAACGAAATCGTGGTGTGTGTCGCGGTGACCGATAGTGGCCGCCCTAACCCCAGGGTAGGTGGTCTGCAGCATCATGAAATGATCGGCAAAGATGGTTTGCGTTAAACGTGTTTGGTAGTCAGGGTATCAGGCCTTTAAACCGGAGAAAAAATGAAACAGAATCGACTTAACATCCTCGCGAAGCTTTGCGTCGCAACCGTAGCTCTCTTGACCGCTTCAACAAGTTTGCTGGCGCAAGGCGTCATCAAAATCGGCGAAATCAATAGCTACAAAGCTCAGCCTGCTTTTCTTGAGCCGTACAAAAAAGGGATGGAGCTCGCGATCGAACAGATCAATGCGGGTGGCGGTTTAAATGGCAAAAAAGTTGAGCTCATCACCCGTGACGACAACGCCAATCCCGGCGATGCCGTCCGAGTCGCCGAAGAGCTGGTGTCGCGCGATCAAGTCGATGTGTTGACTGGATCGTTCTTGTCGCACATTGGCCTGGCATTGACTGACTTTTCGAAGCAAAAGAAAGTCTTCTTTCTGGCCAGCGAGCCGCTGACTGACAAGATTGTCTGGCAAAACGGTAATCGTTACACCTACCGCCTGCGCACCTCAACCTATATGCAGGTCGCGATGCTAGTGCCCGATGCGGTGGCGATGAAGAAAAAGCGCTGGGCGCTGGTATACCCAAACTATGAGTACGGGCAATCGGCAGTCGCAAGCTTTAAAGAGCTGATGAAAGCCGCGCAACCTGATATCGAATTTGTTGCCGAGCAGGCACCACCTTTAGGTAAGCTTGACGCGGGAAGTGTTGTGCAGGCGCTCGCCGATGCCAAACCAGACGCAATTTTTAATGTGTTATTCGGTGCCGATCTGTCAAAGTTTGTGCGCGAAGGCAATACCCGCGGTTTATTTAAGAGCCGTGAGGTTGTGAGTCTGTTAACGGGCGAGCCCGAGTATCTTGACCCACTTAAAGACGAAAGCCCTGATGGCTGGTTAGTCACCGGCTACCCTTGGTACGGCATTAAAACGCCTGAGCATGCAGCCTTTCTTAAAGCGTACCAGGACAAATTTAAAGACTACCCGCGGTTGGGCTCGGTTGTTGGCTACAGCTCTATCATGTCGCTTGCAGCCGGCATTAAAAAAGCGCAAAGCACAGACACCGAAAAACTGGTGGATGCCTTTAGTGGCTTGAACCTGATGACGCCTTTCGGGCCGATTACCTACCGCCCCGAAGATCATCAATCCACGATGGGGAGTTTTGTAGGCCGTACCAAGAACGAGGGTGGCAAAGGCGTAATGGTCGATTTTCGTTTCTTGGATGGTGCAAAATTCTTGCCCTCGGCCGAAGAAGTTAAAAAATTGCGACCCGCACAGTAACCAGCTATTTAAAATGGACAGCGCTGTGTGCCGCTTACCATCTGTCGTGTTCTTCACGCTCGCGTGTAAAGTGGGCGACCGACGGCGTATGTTGGTCTGCCGCGCGTTGAACGCTGATTGTTGATTGGGCAATTGATGGATTTATCTAGTTTTGTTGTTCAGTTGCTCAATGGTCTGGCTGGGGCTTCGTCGCTCTTTTTAGTGTCGGCCGGGTTATCGCTTATTTTTGGTGTGACGCGAATCGTGAACTTTGCTCACGGTTCGTTTTTTATGGTGGGTATCTATCTCGCCTACACGCTGGTTACCCATTTCAGTGGCACGATCGGCTTTTGGCCTGCCCTGCTGTGTGCGGCGCTGCTAGTAGGCGTGCTTGGCGCAGTCGTTGAAATCACGCTGATGCGCCGCATTTATCGTGCGCCTGAACTCTTTCAATTACTGGCCACGTTCGCTTTGGTGTTGGTGATTAAAGATGCGGTGTTGTGGGTGTGGGGGCCTGAAGAGTTACTCGGGCCGCGTGCCCCTGGTTTGAAGGCTGCTGTGCAAATCTTAGGGCGTAGTTTTCCCTCGTACGATCTCTTTTTAATTGTGGTCGGGCCTGTATTGCTGGGCCTACTTTGGTTGTTATTGACCCGCACTCGCTGGGGCACCTTCATTCGTGCTGCAACACAAGACCGAGAAATGGTCGCCGCGCTTGGCGTTAATCAAGCGTGGCTCTTCACCAGCGTGTTTGCTTTGGGTGCCTTGCTGGCAGGTTTGTGTGGTGCGTTGCAGCTGCCACGCGAACCTGCGAGTCTTGAGATGGATCTCAACACCATTGGCGCCGCCTTCGTGGTGGTAGTGGTGGGTGGAATGGGATCAATCCCCGGCGCCTTTGTGGCTGCACTGTTGATCGCCGAGTTAAAAGCA
The DNA here is from genome assembly GCA_903932425.1 of uncultured beta proteobacterium. Classification (GTDB taxonomy): domain Bacteria; phylum Pseudomonadota; class Gammaproteobacteria; order Burkholderiales; family Burkholderiaceae_B; genus Zwartia. Next base: position 5,667 of record CAIZGG010000211.1, read on the forward strand.
ATTTGCATCTGGTTGGGAGTGGTCAATATTTTTGGTACCGCGATCTCTTTTTCAAAATTCACCTTGGTCGTTGAGTTTTTGGTGATGGCCGTGGTGTTGGTGCTGCGCCCCTGGGGGTTACTGGGCAAACCACAGCCGCTCTCGCGCCACGCCGCACACGTCGAGGCGCCTCTGCGCGCGCCGACGCGTTTGACTGTTGTTTTGCAATGCGCCGCGGTCGCTTTATTGGTGCTGCTGCCTTGGCTGACCTCTGCTTCGCCATACTTTACGGTGCTGAGTATCGATCTGTTGGTTGCCGTGTTGTTTGCAACGAGCCTGCATTTCATCATGGGTCCTGCTGGTATGCATTCGTTTGGTCATGCCGCATATTTTGGGCTTGGCGCCTATGGCGCAGCGCTCTTGTTCAAGGCTCTTGGCCTGCCGATGGAGGTCGCGCTCGTCGCGGCGCCTCTCGTCGCTGGCTTGGGTGCGCTGTTGTTTGGCTGGTTTAGTGTGCGCCTCTCGGGTGTCTATTTGGCGATGTTGACGTTGGCCTTCGCGCAAATCACCTGGGCCGTAGTGTTTCAATGGGACGCCCTGACTGGGGGTAGCAACGGTTTGACGGGGGTGTGGCCTGCGGCGTGGTTGACCAACAAAAAACATTATTATTTTTTGACGCTCACCTGTGTGGTCTTAAGCGTCTGGTTGCTGCGACGTATGTTGTATGCGCCCCTGGGTTATGCCATGCGAGCCGGTCGTGATTCGCCGATGCGTGCCGATGCAATCGGCATTGATGTCAAACGCGTGCAATGGGTCGCTTTTGTGATCGCTGGGGTATTTGCCGGTGTAGCCGGCGCACTGTATGCGTTTTCAAAAGGCAGCATTTCGCCCGAAACGTTGCATGTGAGTCGCTCGGTGGATGGCTTAGTGATGGTGCTGCTTGGTGGCTTGCAGACCTTGGCAGGCCCCATCGTGGGCGCAGTAAGCTTTACCTGGTTGCACGATGTGATTGCTCGCAACACCGAATATTGGCGCGCGATGCTGGGCGGCATTATCTTATTGTTGGTGCTGTTGTTTCCAGAAGGGCTCGCTGGTTTTGCGCGCCGTTTCAGCTTGCGCGTTGCGGCTAAGGGGCAGGCATGAGTCTGTTGACAGTCAAAGACTTGGGTAAGTCCTTTGGCGGGGTGAAGGCCGTTGATGGCATTTCCTTCGAGATCGCGGCAGGCGAGTTATTGGCCTTAATCGGCCCGAATGGCGCTGGCAAATCAACCACCTTTAACATGGTGAATGGTCAATTGCAGGCTGACCGTGGCTCGATTCGGTTCGATGGGCAGGAACTGGTTGGACGTGCCCCGCGAGACATCTGGCGGTTAGGCGTTGGTCGTACGTTTCAGATTGCTGAAACCTTTTCTTCGCTGACTGTGATTGAAAACGTGCAGATGGCCTTGTTGTCGCACGCTGGAAAGGTATTTTCTTTTTTTAAAACAGCCCGATCGCACGAACGTCAGCGCGCACTTGAATTGCTAGAGCAGGTTGACATGGCTTCGCAAGCAGATCGCCCCTGCAGCGCGCTGGCCTACAGCGATGTTAAACGGGTTGAGTTGGCCATTGCGCTTGCAAACCGGCCACGGCTGTTACTGATGGATGAGCCCACCGCGGGCATGGCACCGAAAGAGCGCAATGCTTTGATGGCCTTGACTAAAAAGTTGGTGCTCGAGCAACAAATCGCGGTGCTGTTTACCGAGCACAGCATGGACGTGGTGTTTGCCCATGCGGATCGCATGATTGTCTTGGCGCGAGGGCGCTTGATCGCTCAAGGGACCTCTGAAGAGATTCGTAAAGATCCAAAAGTGCAAGAGGTGTACTTTGGCTCTGGCGCCACGTTTGAGGATGAGAAGGTTGCCTCCGACGTTGGCGACGAGACGCCGCAGGGTGAAACCTCTGGCGAAGAGCTCAGCCAGGTTAGACCGGGTGAGCGCGCAAATAAAGCAGAGATCGTGTCTGGTCAAACGAGCCCACTTCTTTCTGTGCAGGGCCTAAATGCCTGGTACGGTGCCGCCCAAATTTTGTATGACGTGAACTTTCAGGTCAAGCGCGGCGAAGTTGTGGCGTTGATGGGGCGTAATGGCGCGGGTAAATCAACCACCATGAAAGCCTTGATGGGTCTGCTTGAAAAGCGCTCGGGCGTCGTGAATTTTATGCAACGCGATATTTCTAAGGATGCCGCTCACCGCATTGCTGCGAGCGGACTGGGCTATGTGCCTGAAGACCGTCGCATCTTTACTGACTTAACCGTACTCGAAAATCTTGAAGTGGGTCGGCAAAAAGCGCGTGTATGGCCCGATGGCTCTGCGGCTCCGGCCTGGACGATCCCGCAATTATTTACGCTTTTTCCGAATTTGGGCGAGATGCCTAAACGCCCGGGGGGACAGATGAGTGGCGGAGAACAACAAATGTTGACCGTCGCTCGCAGCCTGATGGGCAACCCTTATCTTGTGTTGCTCGATGAGCCGTCTGAAGGGGTGGCGCCGGTGATTGTTGAACAGATGGTGCAAATGATTCTGGCACTTAAAAAGCAAGGGGTCAGTATCTTGCTCTCTGAGCAAAATCTGCATTTTGCACGCCTGGTATGTGATCGTGCCTACGTGCTTGAAAAAGGGCAAATCCGTTTCAGCGGCACGATGGCTGAGCTTGATGCGAACGAGCATGTGCGTCAAACTTACTTAAGCGTCTGAGGCCTTTGATGAGTGCTTCGTTTCGATCCAGTAGGCAATTAAACTCGCCACTCTGCACTTTGCAGGTGAATGGTGAGCAGCATCTGCTGCCGCTTTCAGACGAAGCGTCGTTGATGCATGTCTTACGTAACGATTTGTCGTTGAATGGTCCCAAATACGGTTGTGGCTTAGGGCAGTGCGGAGCGTGTACGGTGCTCATTGATGGCGTGGCAGCGCGCTCATGTGTGGTCCCAGCATCCGGTGTGCAGGGCCGAGCGATTACAACGCTTGAGGGGTTAGGGGCGCGTGAGCGGTTACATCCCGTACAACAGGCTTTTATTGATGAGCAAGCCGCTCAGTGCGGCTATTGTCTGAATGGCATGATTCTCATGACAGTATCTTTGTTGGCGCACACACCCGACCCTACTGAGGCTGAGATACGCAGCGCGCTCTCGGGTAATTTTTGTCGTTGCGGCACGCATGTTGAAATTATTCGTGCCGTTAAGCGTGCGGCCGTACTCATGCACACCCAAGTCGAGCGCGGTCATGACCCAGCCTAGCCACTTGCGCACCCGTCAAGATTTTTTAAATGCGACTGGCGTGTTGTTGGTGGTGCGTGATCCGCCGCCTGCCAATCCGCCAGCGCCCGGTCAGCCGGCAGCGGTACCGGGCAATCCGGCTGAGGGTGTTGAAATTTTGCTCGCGTTGTGGGAAGACGGCCGAGTGACCGCCTTGCACGGCCACGTTGATCTTGGCACCGGAATTCAAACCGCGTTTGCGCAGATTGTTGCCGAAGAACTCGATGTGCCACTCGAACAGGTCGATGTCATTTTGGGTGACACCGGTACTGCACCGAACCAAGGGCCGACCATTGCCAGCGGATCAATCCAAATTCACGCGGCACCATTGCGGGCCGCGGCAGCTCAAGCGCGCCAATACTTGTTAGCCTTAGCCGCGGCTAAATTCGGCGTGCCAGCAACGCAATTGACAGTCAGCGCCGGGGTCATCGCCTTACAAACTTTAGATAATCCAACTCATCTTCAGACGTCGAGTGCGAGCAGTACTGTTGTAAGGACGACTGCACCGGGCACCACGTTGCCTAGTCCAAATCTCACCGTTAACTACGCAGCCTTATTAGCCGACCAACGTATCCACCTCAAGCTTGACCTCTCGACACAGGTTAAAGACCCGGCCACCTACCGCACGGTTGGCCAGTCAGTGCCGAGGGTAGATATTCCAGCCAAAGCGACGGGCGAGCTTGTCTTTGTGCACGATATGCGGCTGCCCGGCATGTTGCATGGTCGCGTGATTCGCCCGCCCTATGCGGGTGCCGATCACGGTGACTTTATTGGTAACTTGCTTGAGTCGGTGGATGAGTCATCGATTGCGCATATCCCCGGTATTCGCGCAGTCGTTGTGATTCGAGATTTTGTTGGCGTAGTGGCCGAGCGCGAAGAGTTTGCTGAATTAGCGGCGAGCACCTTAAAGGTGACTTGGAAGCCTTGGGAGGGCTTGCCCGATTTGTCAAACGTCGAACAAGCCTTGCGTGATAACCCAGCAAAGCCACGCCAGCTCGTTGATGAGGGTGATGTAGATCAGGCGCTTGCGCAGGCGGCCCAATCCATGCCGCGCACTTACATTTGGCCCTATCAGATGCACGCTTCGATTGGACCATCGTGCGCGGTGGCGCAGTTCAAAGCCGATCCGGCAGAGCCGTTTGCTTTGACCGTTTGGGCTGGCACGCAAAATCCTCACGTATTACGCGCCGACTTGGCGCGCTTGACTGCGCTGCAAGATACTGCGATTGAAATCGTACGAATGGAGGCCTCGGGTTGCTACGGACGTAATGGTGCGGATGACGTGGCAGCAGACGCCGTGTTGTTGGCGCGCGCGGTTGGTGCGCCGGTGCGCGTGCAATTAACGCGCGAGCAAGAAAATCTTTGGGAGCCCAAGGGCGCAGCGCAATGGATGGAGGTTCGCGGAGGCTTACATGCCGATGGCTCGATTGCGGCCTACGATTTTTCAACCTCTTACCCTTCAAATGGTGCGCCCACGCTTGCATTGTTACTGACGCGGACGATTGAACCCAACGCACAAGCTTACGAGATGGGCGACCGCACCGCTCGCCCGCCTTATACCTTGCAAAATTTGCGCGTGACGGTAAACGACATGCCGCCAATTTTGCGCGCCTCTTGGCTACGTGGCGTGTCGGCAATGCCGAATTCTTTTGCGCATGAATCCTATATCGATGAGCTTGCGACTGCTGCCGGGGTCGATCCGCTCGCGTTCAGATTGCGTTACCTCGATGACCCGCGTGCACGCGAGCTGCTACAAGCAACGTCGGCTAAAGCGGGTTGGAAAATGCATGACCAACCACAACAACAGGGCGGGGATGGCGATATTTTGCATGGCCAAGGTGTTGCCTGGGCTCGCTACGTTCACAGCAAGTGGCCAGGGTTCGGTGCGGCGTGGGCTGCCTGGATCGCCGATGTCGACGTCAATAAACGCACGGGTGAGGTTCATGTCAAATGCGTCGTGGTTGGACACGATGCGGGCCTGACGATTAATCCTGCGGGCGTTGAACATCAAATCCATGGCAACGTGGTGCAGACCACCAGTCGCGCCATGCTTGAGCAGGTTCCGACCGAGCGCGCGCGTAATACCGTGGCCACTCGCGAATGGGGTTCCTATCCTATTTTGAGTTTTAGGCAGGTACCTGTGATTGAGGTGATGCAGATGCCGCGTCACAACGAGCCTGCACTGGGGGCGGGTGAGTCGGCTTCGGTGCCGGGCACCGCTGCGATAGCGAATGCGATTTTTGATGCGACCGGTGTGCGGTTCAGGCAGCCGCCCTTTACGCCTGAGGTGGTGCGCGCTGCGTTGAATCCATTGATGTATCAGGGCGAGTCAGAGACGCGCGCTGATAAGCCTCACTTGACGGGTCAAGCATCTGACAGGTTGCAATTGGCATCGCAAGCGGATGGCCCGCAACTGAGCGGCTCGGCAGGTCAACGTATAGATCATGCCGATGCGCCTTGGCCGCGGCCGCGCGCCTGGTGGTTGCGTGCCGCTGCGTTGACGGCGGCACTTGGTACGACGCTGCTTGGCGCGACGTGGTCATTATTCGGTCAGCGCGCACCGCTGATGCCTGCGGCGCAGTCCGGTGCAACCTATTCGGCCGCTAGTTATTCAGCGGCAACACTTGAGCGTGGCCGCGAATTAGCAGCGTTGGGTAACTGCGTGACGTGTCACACCAGTGCGCAAGGTAAACCTAATGCTGGGGGCTTGGGGATTCAAACCCCTTTCGGTACGGTCTACAGCACTAACTTGACGCCTGACCCCCAAACAGGCATCGGCCTGTGGTCGCAGCAAGCATTTAATCGTGCCATGCGCGAAGGCATTTCGCGCGACGGGCATCACTTGTATCCTGCGTTTCCTTACACCTCGTTTACGCGCACAAGCGATGAAGACTTGACCGCCTTATACGGATGGCTGATGTCGCAAGAGCCGGTGCGTCAGGCAACGCCTGAAACCAAGCTTGCGTTTCCTTTCAATATGCGACCGCTGATGGCATTTTGGAACGCGCTGTATCTAACGCCTGGGCCGTCTGTGCAAACGCCACCAACAGAAATCGAACGTTCGTCGGTCTGGCTGCGCGGCGAATACCTGGTGAACGGGCTGGGGCATTGTTCCGCCTGCCATACCTCGCGCGATGCCTTGGGCGGTGAACGCTCAGGCCAAGCCTACTTAAGTGGCGCCACCGTTGACGGTTGGCAAGCCCCAGCGCTCAATGCACGTTCGCTGAGCCCCGTGCCCTGGACCGAAGAGGCTTTTTACAATTATTTACGCACTGGCCATAGCCTAGAGCACGGCAGCGCTTCAGGGCCAATGGCGCCCGTTATTCGGCAGTTGGCGCAAGTGACTAACGACGATATTGCTGCGATGGCGAATTACCTGGCGTCTTTTCAAGAACCGTCACCTGCGCAGACCGCACAGGCCGCGCAGACCTACGTCGCGCAGGCTGCCGCGCGCGAACCGTTGCTGCTAGGCTCTGCACAGCGCATGTTTCAGGCTGCCTGTGCGTCGTGTCACCATGATGGCGATGGCCCGCGTTTGCTTGGCGTCAATATTCCGCTGGCACTTAGCACTGGGATGCACAGTGCGCAGCCTGATAACGTCATACGTGTCGTGCTCGAGGGAATTCGCAAGCCTGCGAGCGATCAGCTTGGTTTTATGCAAGGTTTTGCTAAACAATTTGACGATCAGCAATTAAGTGAACTCTTGACTTACATGCGCAGTCGTTTTGCCCCGACTCAGCCGCCCTGGCAAAACCTCGAAGAGAAGATTGGGGTAATCCGTATGTCGCCAAGCTTGCATTTACCGTAAAGTTTGCCCACAATAGCGGTATTGTTGATCACCCCGGTTCTGACCCGAGCCGGGGTTTTGCTTTTTGGAAAAACACCATGGCGACTATTCCTCTTACCGTGCGCGGGGCCGAGCGCTTGCAAGCTGAACTGCAACGCCTCAAGCATGTTGAACGTCCTGCAGTCATTAATGCAATTGCTGAAGCGCGTGCGCAAGGCGACTTATCTGAAAACGCTGAGTACGACGCGGCGCGCGAGCGCCAAGGCTTTATTGAAGGGCGCATCGCCGAGCTTGACGGCACGCTTTCAAACGCACAGTTAATTGAACCGAGCACCATCGATGCCGATGGCCGTGCAGTGTTTGGCGCAACCATTGAAATCGAAGACCTTGAATCGGGTGCTAAGGTCACCTACCAAATCGTTGGTGATGTCGAGGCCGATATCCGTTCGAATTTGATTTCGGTGTCTAGCCCTGTCGCGCGCGCGCTCATTGGCAAGTACGAGGGCGATGTGGTTGAGGTGAAGGCACCCTCTGGTACGCGCGAATACGAAATCATCAGCATTAAATACCTTTAAGGCTGCGCACTGCGGGCGGTGATCTCAGCGATGCGAGACAACCAAACACAATTGGGTAAAAAAACAGCACCTCGATGGGTGCTGTCAGTAGAAGTTGCCGCGCTTGTATGGATGGCGTGTGTGCCACGATCGTGAACGCGCTAAAAGAGTTTTTCTAGCGTTTGACCGCTGCGCGTTTACGTACCGTTGAGCCAATTGCCCCACGTCGAGCCCCTGCACGCAGCGACAAAGCGCTGCCACTGCGACGCGGAATCCCATGTGAGGTATCCTTGGCGCTTGAAGTACGTTTGCTAGGCCGTGCAGGACGGTCGCCCGAGTAAACCGTTGGGCGATCAGCCGTCAGGTCAGTTTGCTCGCGTTCTGGTCGATTGCGCCGGCTTGGCTTTTGAACCTTTTTACCTGCGGCAGCCAGCTTTTTCGGTGTGTGCGGTTCGTTGGGTTTACGTTTGGCTGGTGTCGCGGGTTCAGCGGGCGGCTTGAGATAGGTGCCCTTTGAGCCGAAGCGATACAGAATCAACATTTTGCCCAAATGGTGCACCGTGGCGCACGAGAGGGTGTCGCAAATCGTGGCAAGCATGGCATCGCGCTCGTCGCGATCAGCACTGCCGGCCCGAACCTTAATCAGCTCATGAGCCGAAAGGTTTAGGTCGATTTCTTTTAAGACTGCCTCGGTCAGCCCGTTGTCGCCGATTAGTACAACCGGTCGCAGGGGGTGAGCAGCAGCGCGAAGCGAACTACGCTCGCGGGGGGTAAGTTCCATAATAGTCATAAGGTAGATTGTACGGTAATGGCGAAGAACAAATTTTCTAAAGAGTGGGTCATGCAGCACATTAATGACCCATTCGTCAAAATGGCGACTCAGAAGGGCTATCGAGCCCGCGCGGCCTTCAAGCTCACTGAGATCCTTGATGCCGAAAAGCTAATGCGCCGAGGCGATGTCATCGTTGACCTGGGCTCGACGCCTGGCAGCTGGTCTCAAGTGGCGCGTGAGCGGCTGGTCGCTAAGGGTGGTGTACTTGACGGCCGAATCGTGGCTCTGGATATCTTGCCCATGGAGCCTATCGCAGGGGTTGAGTTCATTTTGGGTGATTTTAGTGAAGATTCGGTGCTTGAACAGCTCAATCAGACGCTTGAGGGAACAAAGGTAGATTTAGTTTTGTCGGATATGGCGCCCAATTTGTCTGGAGTCGGCCTGGCTGATGCGGCCAGAGTTCAGCATGTGATTGATTTAGCCCTTGAATTTTCGCTGATGCACCTCAAAACAGACGGTGCACTGATTGTTAAAGCTTTTCACGGTAGCGGCTTCTCGCAAACCGTTGAAAGCTTCAAACGGCACTTTAAAAGGGTGGTCGAGCGCAAGCCCAAAGCGTCTCGCGACCGTTCTTCTGAAACTTTCTTGATCGCCAAGGGTCGAAAGGGCTAGAGCTTTGAAATTTGGTCCCGTCGCTGAGTAAGGGATTACTGCGAATGGGCTTTTTTAACAGGTAGAATGCTATTTTGCCTCGTTGCAACGCCTCCTTTGGGCCAAAGGTGCGTGGCGCGTCAGAATGACAAGCTGGAGATCGGCCTTGAATAATTCCTTTTCGAAAGTCGCGGTTTGGATGGTGATTGGTTTGGTGTTGTTTACTGTTTTTAAACAGTTCGACTCCCGCACCCCCGTACAAGACACCGTGAGTTACACGCAATTCATGGATGATGCCAAGTCGGGCAAAGTCCGGCGTGTTGATGTCCAAAACGATGTGATCCATGTCACCCCTGATTCGGGCCGTCCCTACACACTGACCTCGCCTGGTGACCTCTGGATGGTGTCTGATTTGCTCAAGGCAGGCGTTTCTGTGTCGGGTAAGCCGCGCGAAGAGCCCTCATTACTCATGAGTATCTTTGTGTCTTGGTTTCCGATGCTGCTCTTGATCGGTGTCTGGGTATTCTTCATGCGCCAGATGCAGGGCGGTGGCAAAGGCGGGGCGTTTAGTTTTGGTAAATCGCGTGCGCGTCTGCTCGACGAAGGCACAAACGCCATCACGTTTGCCGACGTCGCAGGCTGCGACGAAGCAAAAGACGACGTTCAAGAAATCGTTGATTTTTTGCGCGACCCCTCTAAGTTTCAAAAGCTTGGTGGTCGGATTCCCCGCGGTGTATTGATGGTGGGTTCACCTGGTACAGGTAAGACCTTGCTGGCCAAAGCAATTGCGGGCGAAGCAAAAGTGCCGTTTTTCAGTATTTCGGGTTCTGACTTCGTCGAGATGTTTGTGGGCGTTGGTGCGGCCCGCGTGCGCGACATGTTTGAAAACGCTAAAAAGCACTCACCCTGCATCATCTTTATTGACGAGATTGACGCAGTGGGTCGCCAGCGCGGTGCCGGCTTAGGTGGCGGCAACGACGAACGCGAACAAACACTTAATCAGATGTTGGTTGAGATGGACGGCTTTGAATCGGGCGTAGGTGTGATTGTGATTGCAGCCACCAACCGTCCCGATGTGCTTGACCCTGCGCTTCTGCGCCCCGGTCGTTTTGACCGTCAGGTGGTCGTGCCCTTGCCTGATATTCGTGGCCGCGAACAAATTCTTAAAGTGCACATGCGTAAAGTGCCTTTGGCGCAAAACGTTGATGCGCACACCTTGGCACGTGGTTGTCCCGGTTTTTCAGGCGCCGATCTGGCCAATCTGGTCAACGAGTCTGCCTTGTTTGCCGCACGTCGCAATGGCCGTACCGTTGATATGTCTGACTTTGAAAAAGCCAAAGACAAGATCATCATGGGCGCAGAGCGTCGCTCAATCGTCATGCCCGAAGAAGAGCGCCGTAACACCGCGTATCACGAATCTGGTCACGCGATCGTGGCGCGTATGCTGCCCAAAACAGATCCTGTCCATAAAGTCACGATTATTCCGCGTGGTCGCGCCCTTGGTGTCACGATGCAATTGCCTGAAGGCGATCGCTACAGCATGGATAAAGAGCGTCTCTTATGCACGATTGCTGTATTGTTTGGTGGCCGTATCGCTGAAGAACTTTTCATGAATCAGATGACGACCGGTGCCTCAAACGATTTTGAGCGTGCCACGGCGATTGCACGCGATATGGTGACGCGTTACGGCATGACAGATACGCTTGGCCCAGTTGTCTACGCTGAAAACGAAGGCGAAGTATTTTTAGGCCGTAGCGTGACTAAAACTACGCACATGTCTGAAGCCACCATGCAGACCGTTGACAAAGAAATCCGCAAGATTATCGACGAGCAGTACGCACGCGCCCGTTCGATTCTTGAAGAGGCTCGCGAAAAAGTTGAGATCATGACGAAGGCCTTGCTCGAATGGGAAACCATCGACGCCGATCAGATCAGTGACATCATCGAAGGTCGTCCACCGCGCCCACCAAAAGTGCCGCAGGCGCCTGCTGATTCGTCGGATACACCTCCAACAGGTGCTGCGCCTACGAACGATCCTGCAGCTGTGGTTTAAGACTGCAACAGGGCTCAGCCTGATGTCAGGTAGCTGGTTATGCGGGCGCTTTGAGTTTTTACTCAAGCGCCCGCTTTTAATGGGTATCGTCAACGTTACGCCTGATTCGTTTTCAGACGGTGGTCAACATGCGCACGCACAGTCAGCGATCGCGCACGCTCTGCAGTTAGTTGCCGAGGGCGCCGATATTATCGACATTGGTGGTGAATCTACGCGGCCGGGCGCCTTGCCAGTTTCGGTTCAAGACGAGCTGGCGCGCGTGTTGCCTGTGATCGCCGCGTTACGTGATAGCGGCGCTGCGATCTCTGTCGACACCTGCAAGCCCGAGGTGATGCAAGCGGCGCTCGAAGCAGGGGCTGACATGATTAACGATGTCACGGGCATGCGACAGCCTGAGGCTCAGAGCGTGATTGCCGCGCATCCGCGCTGCGGAGTTTGCCTGATGCACATGCAGGGCGAGCCGCGTACGATGCAGAGCAACCCCCAGTATCAAAACGTTGTGCACGAGGTGAAAGCAGAGTTGGTCGCTCAGGCACAGTTGCTTGAGCAATTGGGTGTCAAGAGCACCCGTATTAGCTTGGACCCCGGCCTGGGTTTTGGCAAAACACTTGAACACAATTATCAGTTGCTACAGGGCTTAGCGCAACTCGTGCAAAGCGGGTATCCGATCGTGCTAGGCGCCTCGCGTAAGTCGATGATCGGTGCTGTGACAGGTAAGCCTGTTGACCAACGCTTGAGTGGTAGTATTGCGGCGGCGCTGGCGGGGGTGGCTAGAGGTGCGGCGGTTGTGCGCGTACATGATGTGGGCGCTACGCAAGACGCTTTGAAAGTTTGGCAGGCAGTTCAGCTTGCAGAGGGCCTCAAATGACGCCCGCTTGGCACTGAATTGCGAGTTTCCCGGAGAAAAAGATGAGTCAAAGAAAATATTTCGGTACCGACGGCGTTCGCGGCAAGGTGGGCGGCGAAGTCATTAATGCCGAATTCGCGCTCAGGCTTGGTTATGCAGCTGGCAAAGTTTTGGCTAAAGAACATTCGGCTCGGCGCGGTCGCCCGACCGTGTTGATCGGTAAAGACACACGGATCAGCGGCTATATGCTTGAGTCTGCGCTTGAAGCAGGCTTTGCGTCGGCTGGCATTGAGGTTTTATTGGCTGGGCCGCTACCGACCCCAGCGGTGGCGTATTTGACCCGTACCTGGCGTTTGGTAGCAGGGATTGTGATTAGCGCCTCGCATAATCCTTATTACGATAACGGCATCAAGTTTTTTTCGTCCAAAGGGATGAAGCTGCCGGATGAAACCGAGGCGGCAATTGAGGCGGCACTCGATGAGCCCATGCAGTGCGTCAGCTCTGAAAAGCTCGGACGCGCTCGTCGCATTGACGATGCCCCAGGTCGCTATATTGAGTTTTGTAAAAGTACGTATCCGTCAGATTTGGACTTGGGTGGTTTGAAGCTTGTGGTCGATGCCGCTAACGGCGCGGCATACCATATTGCACCGCACGTTTTTCGCGAGCTCGGTGCAGAGGTGACCGCCATTGGGGTATCGCCTGATGGTTTCAATATTAATAAAGATGTTGGCGCCTTACACCCCGAAAGTTTAGCCGCCGAGGTGCGTGCTCGGGGTGCTGACCTAGGCATCGCGCTAGACGGTGACGCTGATCGTGTGCAAATGGTTGACGCGACCGGGCGAGTCTATAACGGCGATGAACTTTTATACGCAGTGCTGCGCGAACGTCTGTTGCGTGGTCCGGTGGCGGGTGTAGTGGGTACGCTCATGACAAATTTCGGGTTTGAACGTCAGCTTAAGAGCATGGGGATCCCTTTTGAGCGTGCTCAGGTGGGTGACCGTTATGTGCTCGAGCAATTACGCAATCGCGGTTGGCTGTATGGCGGCGAAAGCTCGGGCCATCTCTTGTGTTTGGATTCACACACAACCGGCGACGGCATCATTGCTGCCTTGCAGGTCTTGGCGGCCTTACAGCGCAGCGGTGAGACGCTCGCTCAGTGGGTCTCTGCGTTGCGCATGTACCCACAAAAAATGATCAATGTCGCACTAAAGCCCGGTACCGACTGGGCAACACATGCTGGCCTGCAGGCCGCTCAACGGCAAGCCGAAGCCTTGCTTGGTGAACGTGGTCGCGTCTTAATTCGTGCCTCGGGTACCGAGCCAAAACTTCGCTTGATGGTCGAGGCCGATGACGAAGCGTTAGCGACAACGTGTGTAGATTTATTGGCAGCGGTCGATTTGGCAAGTTAGTAATCGAACAATCAAAGAATCAAAGAATCAAACAATCAAAGAATCAAACAATCAAAGAATCGAACAATCAAAGAATCGAACAATCAAAGAATCGAACAATCGAAGAATCGAACAATCGAAGAATCGAACAATCGAAGAATCGAACAATCCGCTGATTCAGCGAACGAAGCTCTCGCCCCTGGGGTGGTTCTGATGTTTAAAAGGCTGGCCTAAAGTCAAAAAAGCTTCATCATTTCGTCACTTTCGTGAAATAACAGTTGGTCATAGTGAGGGATACTTCAGGAGACTGACCTCATGCTTGAGCTTGTACGTAGTGCCTCTAGTCTGTTTACGCTTCCGGCCGCTTCGAATCATTCGGCCGGGTTGGTCGTTGGCTTGGCGCAATCGCCCGAAGAAATCGAATTGGCGCAGCGGCTTCGTCATGACGTGTTTAGTGCAGAGTATGGTGCCGCGCTCGGTCACGATCACAATGGTATTGATTCTGATGACTTTGATCCTTGGTGTGCACATTTGCTGGTGCGTGAACTCTCAACCGACCAAGTGGTCGGCACCTACCGCGTCTTGACACCAAAACAAGCCAAGCGCGCGGGAAGTTATTACTCTGAGGCTGAGTTTGATCTAAGCGGTTTAGGTTCAGTGCGTGATTCGTTAGTCGAGTTTGGGCGCGCGTGTATTCACGAAGAGCATCGGCAGGGTGGTGTCTTGATGATGCTTTGGTCCGGCCTGGCCGAGATTCTGAAGCAAGGCAACTATGAGCATGTGTTCGGTTGTGCAAGCGTCAGTCTGCGCGACGACGGAGTGACCGCCGCCGAAGTTTGGCGTCAGGTCAAAGAACGTTCGTTGTTTACTGAGGATGTAGGCGTCAAACCCTTGCATCGGTATCCGGTTGAGCAACTCGATAGCCAACTGCCTGCCTCGGTGCCGGCATTACTCAAAGGCTATTTGAAATTGGGCGCTCGCGTCTGTGGCGAACCGGCTTGGGACCCTGACTTTAATACCGCTGATTTTCCGATGTTGCTGTCTGTCAGCAATATGGGGCAGCGCTACCGTAAGCACTTTGGTTTTGATCAAGTTAAACCGGTATCAACTCAAAATTAAAACCGACCTTGCCCCATTCGGTTTCTTCGCCGTGTAACGAAAAATCGGTCAACGGGTGCGAGGCAAGCCATTTTTTATCGACTTTACATACAATTGAAAGCCCTTTTACGCTGACCGACAAGGGCAGATTTGCAATGTCTTCGCGGCGCCGGCAAAGCAAGACCCCCAAGCGTAAGCACAGAATGGTCAGCCATTGTTCGCGGTTTTTGACTAGATTTTGAGCTTTGCTAAGTTTGCCGGTATGCGCCAGGGCCAGCAGGCCGAGTTGAGCCTGATCGACTCTTGAAAATCCCGGCATATCAGCGTTGTTCAGGATGTAGGCGCTGTGCTTGTGATAACCCGCTTGGGCAATTGATAAACCAACCTCGTGCAGGTCAGCCGCCCAACTTAGGGTGTGGCGCAGCTCGTCTTGCTCTGTGCGGTCTGGCAATACGGCATCAAAGAGACTCAAGGCACAGCGCTTGACCCGTGCAGATTGACGTGTGTCAACGTGATAGCGTTTGGTGAAGGCCAACACAGATACATCGCGTCGGTCGTGAGCCTCTTCGCGACCCGCTAGATCGACTAAGACGCCAAGGCGCAAGGCACCGTCGCCGGTTTTCATGACCTCGACACGCATTTCGTCAAAGAAGGCGCTCATGATCGCGAGGCCGCCTGTTAAGACATCGGCACGCTCAAGCTTGATCCCGGGCAGATCATTTGGAATCACCCTGCCAGCGCGCACCAGCTTAGCTTTGAGTTTTTCAAGGCCGTCGCGCGTAATGCCCTCGGGCGATAGTCGCCCTTCGGTCAAAATGGCATAAAGCGCCTTGGCCGTGCCTGACGAACCAAAGGCGGCATCCCAGCCCATTTTTCGATAGGGCTTGGTGATGACTTCGATTTCGCGTCTGGCAGCAAGCTCGGCCTGTTTCATCGAATAGTTATCGATGACACCTTCTGGAAAAAATTTTCTGCTGTAACTCACGCAGCCCATGTACAGCGAAGAGGTGAGTAAGGGTTCGTCGCCGCGACCGATAATGATTTCGGTTGAGCCCCCACCAATATCAATGACCAGACGACGATCTGTAGAGATAGGTAGAGTGTGGCTGACGCCCGAGTAGATCAGACGCGCTTCTTCGCGACCGGCAATCACTTCGATCGGAAAACCGAGTGCCGCCTCAGCCCGCGGTAGAAAATCGGCCACATTACGCGCGACCCGAAAGGTATTAGTTGCAACCGCACGGACCCGATCCGGATGAAAGCTGCGTAAACGCTCGCCAAAGCGTTTGAGCACCTCAATGGCGCGTTCAACAGACTCTTCATTGAGGATTTTTGCCGAATTGAGCCCGGCGGCTAAGCGAACAGTTTCTTTCAGGCGGTCGATCTGATAGATGTGCTTGGCACCGTTTTGCTCGGCGACCCGTCCGATCGATAGCCTAAAGCTGTTCGACCCCAGATCTACTGCTGCCAAGAGGTGTTCCATCAACGTCAACCTGTAACCCA
>CAIZGG010000212.1 GCA_903932425.1 uncultured beta proteobacterium
GCCGTTAAAAGCGATTTCACCGGTTGGTGCGCTCATGCGCTTTTCCATCCCGGCAATATCGCCTCCAGCACAAAAACCTTTACCTGCACCCGTGATCACCAAAGCGCGAATGCCTTTGTCAGAAGCTGTTCGCTCAAGTGCATGGATGAACTCTGAGCGCATATCATCGCTCATGGCATTGCGCTTATCGGGGCGGTTAAAGGTAATCGTCGCAATACCTGACTGAACAGCCATTTCAATGAGTTTGTAATCCATCATCTTGCCTTATGGTGAAGCGTTATAAAATCACTGCGTTTGAATCTTGTTTTCGAGGATGATTTTTCTCCATCGAGCTTGTTCAGCCTGTACATACTGCTCAAGCTCTGCCGGAGCACCAACAGAAATCGTCAATCCTTCATTCTCGATTTTTTTAATAAAGTCTGGATTTTTAACGGTCTGTTGAATCGCAAGATTGAGCGTGTCAACGATAGACGCCGGCGTACCAGCTGGCGCGTACACGCCGTACCAACTTTCAACCGCGTAACCGGGCAATGTTGCAGCCACCGTTGCAATGCCTTCAAAGGCACCAGAGGGCAAGGGGCTCGTCACAGCTATGGCACGTAACTTACCACTTGCGATCAGAGGCGACACCCCTGCCGCCGTACCGATGAAAAGATCAACTTGCCCCCCCAGGACATCTGTCAGGGCGAGACTCGCCCCGCGATAGGGGATATGCGTCAACTCAATTTTGCCTAAGTTTTGAAACATCTCGCCCGCCAGGTGGGCTGAGGTTCCGTTGCCTTGTGACGCGTAAGTCAACTTGCCAGGTTGAGCTCTTGCTGCGGCCACGATCTCTTGAACTGAGTGAAAAGGGCTTTCAGAACGCACGACCAGCACATTAGGGCCGCGTGCAATCAAAGCCACCGGGGCAAAGGCCTTGTCGCTATCGTAGGGTAAGCTTGCTTGCAAGGTGCTATTGACCGCGTGTGCAAAAGTAGCCAAAACAAGGGTGTAGCCATCAGGTGCACTTCTTGCAACAAGATCCATTCCGATGACCGTGCCCGCACCTGGCTTGTTTTCAATCACAACTATTTGCCCAAGCACTTTGGCTAAGCCAGCACCTAGCGCTCGCGACATTTGATCCGTACCACCACCCGGTGCAAAGGGTGCAATCAAACGAAGCGACTTCTCGGGATAGATCGCTCGGGCCACTTGAACGTGACCCAAGGCACAGGCCAGCAACAAAGCGACCATGATCTTTTGCACTTGCGAGGTAAGAAGCATATTTCTGTCAAATAACTTTCGCACAGCGGTAGTTAGAGTGTGGCACGCAAAAATTTGAATAAACAAAGGTGACCCGCTTTGTATTAGGTTTCTAGATGACTCGGCAACTCCAAAACGCCGAAAAGCATTGTATAACCCCTTTTAAAGTCGAATCCGCTTCAGCTAAATACCTTTCGTGCAAACTGAGCAATGGCATCGCTCATTGCGCGCGGTTGCTCGGGAGCCATCGCATGGCCAGCATTGCGGATCACCTGAACTGTGACGCGTTCACCCAAGAGCGGCTTCATAATATTAGGTACTACCACAGCATCAAACTCAGCCTGCAAATCAAGAATAGGCACACGGTCACCCGCTGAAAAATATTCGTCGATCGGCGTCACAATACGTGCATGGCTTTGCGCATGATGGGAGGCTTGCGACCATCCCTCGAGCCACTCACTGGGGTCATGCCCCGGGGCAAAAAATGCTTTGCGCAGACAGTCAAGACGCTCTTCTTTTGACAAGCTTAAATCGCTTGAACCATCAATTTCAGCCCGTAACCGGCTGTAGGGCTTTTCAGTTGCACCGGGCAGCAATTTGCCAGCAGAGGCAGCAGCCATCACAACCCCGGCAACCAATTCAGGGCGATCAGCAGCCAACATGCGGGCGGGTTGACTACCCCAAGCATGTCCCACCATCAACACTGTCCCAGTATCTTCGTGATCAAGGACAGCTGCAACGTCTGCCGCAAAATCATGCAAATCAAGGTCCTCCATCGGGCCAACACTTGCACCAAAGCCGCGCGGATCAGGGCGTATCACACGAAATCCGTCTGCGATCAGATACGAGGCCACCAAATCATAATCTCGCCCCGAGCGCGCAAGGGAAGGCAGGATGCAGATCACGCGCCCTACCCCTTGATCCTCATAAGCAATACTGACAGAGGCCTGTTTCTTAGTGCGATATTCAATAATTTTTTGCGTCATAGGAAAGTCAAACCTCTGTTGCTTTAAGGTTAAGTAGATTTAAGTAAAAGCGACTTATGGTAAAACATTTATCTGCTCGAGCTTGCCTGTCACGCACAATCGCTCGCTTCGGTCACACAATCTCTAGAATCTATACAGAAACGCGCCTGATGATCAAACGCAGCACCGCTCATGTTTGCCTAATCGTATATGGGATGATCGCACTGGCATCCCTCAGCGAGTCATCCCAGGCTGCGGTGACAGCACCAGCAGCAGTCCCTGAGCCTGCCCTGTCAAGTCAGGGCGCCAACACAGAGCAAACATCGGCCGTCACTACTCAAAGATCACCAGAAAACCCGAAAGATCTTTGGTCAGTCATGCGAACTCGTTTTCAATTGACTGTGGCGAATCGGGCACCTATTGAACTGCAAGCGCGTCGGGTTGCAGCGAGTCAGACGAGCGTACAGATCAATCTAGAGCATGCCTCGCGCTATTTGTTTTATGTCCTAGAAGAAGCGGCAGCCAGAGAGATGCCTGCCGAGGTCGCTCTTATTCCGTTTCTTGAAAGCGGCTTCAGTCCAAAGTCGAGTAACGGCCTGCACCCAGCAGGGCTCTGGGGCCTGATGCCCGTTGCCGGTAAAAGCTTGAATCTGTCGCAAAACTTTTTTTCAGATGACCGTCGAGACATTTTGCTTTCGACTCGGGCTGCGCTCGACTTACTGCAATCTTTGTACGCTCAGTTTGGCGATTGGCGCCTAGCCCTGATTGCTTATAACTGGGGGCCTGGCAATGTGATGTCGGTTGTTCGCAGACAACAAGCGCTCAAACTGCCGACTGATTATGATCATCTGAATTTCCCTCGCGCGATTCAGGCTTATGTCGCAAAACTGATGGCTTGGCGTGAGTTGATTACAGATCCTGAGCGCTATAAAGTCAGCTTACCCACGCTGGCTTATCAACCGTACTTTGTTGAGGTTGCTGCGACACACAACATCGATATTAGTGTCGCAGCAGATCTTGCTGAAATTTCAGTTGCTGATTTTTTGTATTTGAATCCGTCTTTCAACAAGCCACTCATTCGAGGCACCGCAGACCACAAAATACTGTTACCAGCTACTCAGGTTGATGTATTTTTAACCAACTATCTGACGCATCAAGAGCGCTTCTCGGCCTGGGAAACGGTTGTCGTTTCACAAGCACAGCGCCCCGAGGATATTGCCAAAAAGCACAATATCAATGTCAAACAAATCTACGAGATGAACCCTTTGCCTCGCGGCGCTCAAATTAACGCAGGCTCATCAATTTTGATCCCAAAATCTGCAAAACAATAGTCGATGAATCAAGCGTTACGTAACGGCTATCTGTAAAACAGACCTTTGCGAGGCACCGGCGACACCTCTTTTAACCATCCCACAACAGAGTGAGGCTGGATATTCGCAGTCGTTGCTACCTCGAGCGATTTGATAGATGGTTCGGCTTTTAAGCGACCAAGTGTGTTCAAAATAGACTGCGCAAGTAAGTCACCTTTGACCGCATAACCCAAACCCGTCAAATGAATATTATCCGGGCTTGCCAAGCCGTAAGCCGTCCAGATCGTCATCGCGCCTCTGCCGCCAGCAACACGATACCAGTCATAAAACAGACAGTCGTTTTCAAAGGCCAAACGCCGAGCCAGCACTGCAAAATCCCAGGCC
>CAIZGG010000213.1 GCA_903932425.1 uncultured beta proteobacterium
CGCATTTATTGGGGATAGTTTTACAGAAGGCCTCGGGGTGCCGTACGAGCAAACATTCGTTGGTATGGTTGCTGATCAAATGCCCGATCTTAAAATTGCTAACTTAGGCGTCGTATCCTATTCGCCGGCGATTTACTTGGTGAAACTGAAAGAATTGCTCGCCCAAGGCTATCGCTTCAAGCACATTATTGTATTTGTTGATATCAGCGATCCATACGACGAAGCCAATCGATACGAGTTACATAATGACTCGATTGTAGTCGATCGGGGCGAGCCTTATCCACTACCACTTCACAGTCGACTTCGTCGAGTCGCATCACACCACTTGCCACTAACTGGCGAGGCGTACATCCAATTTCGCAAAGCCATCCGCCATCAGCCCGCACTGAATCAACCGATTATTGGAACGAAACAAGATGCACCTATAAAACCCGCTGACCAAACGACTGCGGGCTCAACATCTGCTCATCAAAATACCACCAACACAACATCGACCCCAAGTTCCTCGCAAGAAGACAAAAATTCTAAGCCTGTACTGAATTTGTATGACAGTATTTACCAAAGAAATTACCCCGTCGGCGAATGGACATATAACGTGCAAGCGGCCAACTTTGGGGCTGAGGGGGTTTTAGGTACTTTGGCAAAGATGGAGCGCGAAATGCGTGAGATCTACTCGCTCGCACAAGCAAACGGCGCCAAACTCTCGGTCGGCGTCTACCCTTGGCCGGGACAACTTAAATACGACGTAGTCGATTCGCTACAGGTCAAGATATGGCGTGAGTTTTGTGAGTCGCGCTGCACCCATTTTTATAATGCGTTTCCTGCTTTTTTTAAGCTAGTCGAAGAGAAAGGCGTCGACAATGTGATTTACGATTATTACTTCGCAGGCGACGTGCATTTTACTGAGCGAGGCAACCGTGTTATTGCCCGCACCATACTTGACACTGGGATCAAGTGATAAACGCAAGGCAAGGTAGTATCGCAACAAAGGCGCTTTGGTTAGTCAGCGTACTATTATTCGGCGTGGTGCTTTGGGTAGCGACACCTCGCGGCTTAGGGCTCAGCCCAGATTCTGTTGCATATTTGAAAGCCGCTCAAGGCCTCATTGATGGGCGTGGCCTATCTTATTTTAGTGTTCAGTGGCCACCCCTCTTCTCTTCCGCCATATCTCTGTTTAGTCAAATCACAAGTCAAGACATTATTCGCGGATCGCGCTTGTTGAACGCCTTGTTATATGCCGGCACCTTTGCCTTAACAGGCTTGTTTTTATCTCGGTTAACTACTGATCGAGTTCATCCCCTGTGTATTTATATATTTTCAGGCCTTCTTTGTTTACATCCGACTATTACCCATATCTATTTTTACGCGCTAAGTGAAGCGTTATTTTTGCCGCTAGTATTGCTTAACTTAATAGCCCTTCATCGTTTTTATGAACGCAAAAATGATCTAACTTTACAAAATATCTTGTATCTAAGTGCTTTAGGGCTTTGGGCCACTAGCACTCGCTATGCTGGTGTTGTCTTAGTTGCTCTCAACGCGATCGTAATATGGCGGCTTACAGTTAAAAAACCTTTCGCAAACAAGGTTTTTATTTATGCAGTTCTTTTTTTACCTATCGTCCTCCTACTCGTTTGGTGGCGTAGTCATTTGGGAATAGGCGACACAGACACCAATCAGCGACCGCTGGTGTGGCACCCAATTTCATTAAAAAACATGTATGAGGGGGTAGTAAACCTTGGGTCTTGGATTTTGCCAATCACCCACACTGGCCTTTCAGGTAGATGGGTCAACGCCTTTTTTACTATCGGGGCCTGCAGTCTTGTTGTCTTGATGATCTTGGTCATCCAAAGCTCAATTGCCATATTGACTGAGAACACTCATAAGCGCTCGACTTTAGACAACTATTCAACATGGGTTATTTCAACGTTCGGGCTAGGCTACCTTGTCTTCTTAATCTTGGTGCGTTCACTTTTTGATCCA
>CAIZGG010000214.1 GCA_903932425.1 uncultured beta proteobacterium
AACATCCAAACTTTCTTCAGGGCAGCGGGTGGCCGTCGTGACGCAAACTCCCCCAGGCATCACGCCTGCGTCGAATGAGCAACTTGCTTGGATCACGCTACCCAACGACCCAGCAGCCTATAGTCGCGTGCTGTATGCCACCCTGCGTGCGCTAGATCAGCAGGGCTACAGTCAATTGCTGTGGCAACAGCCCCCAGCTGGGCTTGAATGGGCAGGGGTGCAAGACCGGCTCGGTCGGGCCGCAGCGGGTTTTGCTTGAGCGCCAAAGCTGTCATGAGATTCTGGCTGGGTTGAACTCATCAACGCAGTTTGCAAGGTCTTGACTCGCCTCACGGAAGAACGCCGCTGAATAAAAAAAGCGTGCGCATTTAATTGCGCACGCTGCTTTTGAACGAACAATAAAACTGGCTTAGAAGAACGCTTGAATCCCTGTTTGTGCGCGACCCAAGATCAGGGCGTGCACGTCGTGGGTGCCTTCGTAGGTGTTCACGACCTCAAGGTTGACCAAGTGGCGAGCAACGCCAAACTCATCCGAAATGCCATTGCCACCGAGCATGTCGCGCGCCATGCGGGCGATATCGAGTGACTTGCCGCACGAGTTGCGCTTCATGATTGAAGTGATTTCAACGGCGGCAGTGCCTTCGTCTTTCATGCGACCTAAACGCAGGCAACCTTGCAAGGCGAGTGTGATCTCGGTTTGCATGTCGGCAAGTTTTTTCTGGATCAGTTGGTTGGCGGCCAAGGGGCGACCAAACTGTTTGCGGTCAAGCGTGTACTGACGTGCCATGTGCCAGCAGAATTCGGCTGCGCCGAGTGCACCCCAGGCGATCCCAAAACGGGCTGAGTTCAGGCAGGTGAAGGGGCCCTTTAAGCCTGACACACCTGGCAGCATTTGTTCATCGCCAATTTCGACGTTGTCCATGACGATCTCGCCCGTGATCGAAGCGCGCAAACCGACCTTGCCGTGAATGGCCGGGGCCGACAGGCCTTTCATGCCTTTCTCAAGGATGAAGCCTCGAATGCGACCGTCGTAATCGCCACCCACGCATTTGCCCCACACTACAAATACATCGGCGATTGGTGAATTCGAAATCCACATTTTGTTGCCGGTAAGTGTGTAGCCATTGGCAGTTTTCACTGCACGGGTTTCCATGCCAGCTGGATCAGAGCCATGGTTGGGTTCTGTCAAACCAAAACAGCCGATCCACTCGCCACGGGCCAGCTTGGGCAAGTATTTTTGCTTTTGCTCTTCGCTGCCAAATTCATTGATTGGCACCATCACCAACGATGACTGCACTGACATCATCGAGCGATAACCTGAGTCAACACGTTCGACTTCGCGTGCGATCAAGCCGTAGCAGACGTAGTTCAGGCCAGAGCCACCGTATTGAGTGGGGATGGTTGCGCCCAACAGGCCAAGCTCACCCATCTCAGTAAAAATCTCGACGTCAGTTTTTTCGTTACGAAATGCATTCACCACGCGAGGCAAAAGCTTGTCTTGGCAATATGAACGCGCAGCGTCGCGCACCATGCGCTCTTCGTCGGTCAGCTGGCTGTCCAGCAAGAGAGGGTCTTCCCAGTTAAATGAGGCGTCAGCGGCCATGTCGTGCTCCTAAATGTAATGATTGAACGATACCAAGGCTCTGGCGCTGCTGTATGCAATACCCACACGCCAGTTTGAGCTGTGCGTTTGGGAAAATTGCTTGCGGCATCACTTTCGGCAGAGTCTTGTAAAAAACCTGGAGAAGCGCCTCGAATGAATCGCGAGGCGCATCTAAATTATTTTTTGAGTGCGGCCGCCCGTAATTTTGAAATGGTGGTGGTCGGCGTGATCGTTTCAGGATCAATCAAGCAATGGATAATTGCTGGTTGCTTGCTTGCCACCGCGCGCTCGTAGGCAGGGCCAAACTGCTCGGTGGTTTCAACGCGTTCGCCATGGCCACCAAAGGCGCGCGCATAAGCTGCAAAGTCAGGATTTTGCAGTTTGGTCGCCGAGATCCGCCCGGGGTAGTTCTTTTCTTGATGCATACGGATGGTGCCGTACATGCCGTTATCGATAATCAAGACAATAATCGGCAAGTTGTATTGCACCGCCGTGGCGAATTCTTGCCCGTGCATCATGAAGCAACCGTCACCGGCAAAGCAGACCACGGTTTTTTCAGGCCACAAGCGCTTGGCGCCAAC
>CAIZGG010000215.1 GCA_903932425.1 uncultured beta proteobacterium
CATCCCTCGGTCAAGGCCAACACACTACTTGAATTCATCGCACTCGCCAAGAAAAGCTCACCACCTTTACTCTTCGGTACTGCAGGCTCCGGCACCTTTCCTCACTTAGCGACAGAACTATTGATTGACCGAGCAGGTATCGAGATGGTGCATATCCCCTATAAAGGGGCGGGCCCCGCGATGATCGATCTGCTGGGTGGCGTGTATCAATTTAAGGTCGACGCATACCCTACCTCGGCCGTTCAGCTGAAAGCAGACAAGCTAAGGGCTCTAGCGGTGACGAGCCTAGAACGTATGCCGCAAATTCCTGATATACCCACTGTTGCCGAACTGGGCTTTCCTGGCTTTGAAACTACTTTCTGGATGGCGATTCTCGCACCTGCGGGTACCCCACAAGCGATTGTTCAGACACTAGAGACCGCTTTTGTGCGTACTTTACAAGATCCACAAGTCGTCGAACGACTCATCGCGGATGGTGTCAGAATCATTGCTAAACCCGCTAGCTACGTCGACGATTTGATTGCGCGTGAAATGAAACAATGGCCTCCTATCGTTAAAAAAGCCGGCATCGCTGCGAATTGAATAGAGAGTTGAGCAAAAATGATGAAGACCTTTTCTGTTTATGCTGCTGTCGGCGCATGCCTCACTCAGTATCAGCTTGACAGCACCGACGGCAGCCTCACCGAACAGAGCAAGATCACCTTGCCGGCTGGGGTTCAATACGCTTGGAAGCACGCGACAAAGCCCTTGGTTTATGTTGCCTGCAGCGACGGTGGCCCGGGCAAGGCAGGTACCCAACACTACGTTTGCGTTTTAACGATTGAAAATGATGGCTCGCTTCAGCATCACAGCGATCCGCTTACCCTTAGATCGCGCCCCGTTCATTTAACCACTGACCGAACGTCACAGCACATCTTACTTGCCTACAATTCACCTAGTGGACTCAGCGTACACCGCGTCAAAAAAGACGGTTCGCTTGGCGAAGAAATACGACAGAGCAGCTTCGATCTGGGCGCCTGCGCGCATCAAATTCTTGTTTCGAATGATAACCAACGCGTCGTCTTGCCCGTACGGGGCAATGACGCTGAACACCAGAGCCCAGAGCTTCCCGGTTCGCTTGAAATTTTTGACTACGCCGAGGGCAAACTCACGCACCGGCAAAAGCTCATCCCCAATGCAGGCTATGAGTTTGGGCCACGTCATGTAGATTTTCACCCAACTAAGCCTTGGCTCTATCTATCGATTGAGCGACAAAATCAAATTGCTTTTTTTGAACTCGGAAAAACCGTGGTCGGACCGCTTTGGCGAAAGACGACGCTTGCGCAGCCTGATAAGCTCAAACCGCGTCAATTAGTCGGTGCCATACACATTCATCCAAACGGTCAGTATGTCTATGTCTCGAATCGCGCTGACGGTACGATCGAAGAGGCTCATAGAAAAATATTTAATGGCGCTGAAAATACCATCAGCGTATTTTCGCTCAACCAGCAAACTGGTGAGCCCACGCTGGTTCAAACCGAAGACACGCGTGGGATGCATGTGCGCACCTTCGCGATTGACCCGAGCGGCACCACACTCATCGCCGCCTGCATGGTCACGCGCGACGCTTTAGTCGATGGTGTAATCAAAAATATACCTGGTGGCTTATCGGTATTTCACATACAGGCTGATGGCACACTACATTTCATGCGCAAACACGAC
>CAIZGG010000216.1 GCA_903932425.1 uncultured beta proteobacterium
ACCTAAATTAGTCTTGTTGCCTGAAACTGCTTTGGCAATTTTTCAACACCAGCTCTCCCCGTCAATGTGGACCGCCTGGCTTGCTTTGGCGACCAAGCAAAATAGCACGATCGTGATGGGTGCGGCGCTGTTTGACCGAGCGACCGACACCTATACCAACAGTGTGATCGCGCTTGACCGCACAACACCCCTTGAGGCATTGACCAGCGGCAAACTGTCGCAGCGTTACGACAAACATCACCTTGTGCCATTCGGAGAGTTCGTGCCTTGGGGCTTCCGCTGGTTCGTTGACCAGATGTCGATTCCGCTTGGTGATTTCAACCGCGGAGACCCACAACAACCCCCTTTTGTACTCAACGAGCAACAAGTCGCGCCCAACATTTGCTACGAAGATCTGTTTGGCGAAGAACTGTTGCCGGCGCTTCGCGCCGCAGGCGGCACTCCTTCACAAACAGGCGCTACGATTTTGGCCAACTTTAGCAATTTAGGTTGGTTTGGCGATTCGTGGGCCGTACGGCAACACTGGCAAATTGCGCGCATGCGCACGCTCGAAACGTCGCGCCCGATGCTACGCGCCACCAACACCGGCATTTCCGGAGCCATCGACGCAAAGGGGGTCACGATCAATCGCCTACCCTCGCAGCGCAGCGCCGTGTTGGATGTCAATGTACAGGGGCAGCGCGGGCTCACGCCTTATACAAGATTCGGCAACCAACCCCTTTTGTTCTTGATGCTTCTTGGGCTGATACTTGTTTGGTACACCACTCGCGCACGTAGCCGTGCTTAGCCTAGCAGATCAATTACTCAAATTAAGATTTACTTTATTAACCTAAATCAAGGCACCCCCATCTACCAGAGTGTGTCGCACGCTAATCCCTGTAGTATCAAAAGCCTCGCAAACACTCACAAAATAAACATCCTTTCGATTCCTTTCAGGATTTTTTTTGATTAATCCTCTACTCTTTTGCCTTCAGGCTCAGGCAAAAGCTCAAATTGAAGCTCAAGTCAACGTTCAAGCTCAAATTGAAGTTAAAGCTCAAACATTTTAAAAACTTTTAAAGAGGTCTTCAATGCTACGCACTATTAAGTGCTTGCCCTTGTTGGCAAGTTTGGCACTAGGTGGTTGTATCACCGCGGGTTCATCTAGCTTTCGCGATATGTCGTCTGCTTATAGAGACGTTCTTGAAACCTATGCGAACGACAACATTCTGCTTAACATTGCGCGGGCTTCTAATCGCATGCCTGTCAGCTTTCTTGAAATGCCTTCGGTCGTGGGCACAGGTAGCGTCAACGCAAACGCAGGCGTAGCAAGCACTGTCATGAGCTTATCTCCGAGCACCTTGGGGGGCTTCCTGAGCGGAGCCGCGGGGTCGTCTTACGGGCCTTCCGTTGGCTTGAGTGTGAACAACAGCTTTAACTTCACACAGTCATCGCTCGACAATGCCGCGTTCATGACCTCGTTCTTAGGCGATATCAAGCCAGAGACGGTCGCCGCGCTATCGAGTAATCTCGTGGCCCCGATCGAGGTGATTCTGTCCTTGGTCATTGATAGCATTGAAATTCGCGATGCTCAAAACCACATTGTGAATAAGTACGTGAATAACCCCTCACAACCTGGCTATGAGGCTGGCTTTCAGGCGCTGCTGTACGGTTTAGTCGCCGCGGGCATTCAAACAGAGCAATCCCTCCAGCAGATGGCCTTGTCTCCGCCAATGGATGCCGAAACAATTAATCGTCAAATTGGAACTCTCGGTACAGTCTTAGGACAGCCAGGGGTCACGCTGCAAACCATCAGCAAACCCGGGGCCCGCCCCATGTATCAGGTGATGCGCTCTGCACCTGTCACTAACTTTTGCTTAAACAAGCAAATGACGGGTGCAATAATGGGCAACGTATTCTCGGATGCTGCCTATTGCAAGACTCTGGGAATCAACCCAAGCATAAGCCCCATTTCGGCCATCCCTGCCCACGGAAAGGTGAGCCTGTTTATCAACACACGCTCAACTCGAAATGTGTTTGACTATTTAGGCACCTTGGTGAATCTGCAAAATCAGGATCCTCCACGCCAAGTCTTGGTCAGGTCGACTGCTAATTCAGATACGAACTCTGGTCTAGTTGCTGCTAGCTCACCCAAGCCAATGCTAGTGATGGAGGTCAACAAATCTAGTAGTAAGACGCTCGCATCGGTGACATACAGAGGCAAGTCGTACTCGGTACCTGAAGGGTCGGACAGCTGGACGCAAGACGTTCTCGTGACACTTGCACAGCTGCTCACACTGAATAAAGTGCCCGGATCAATTCCTGCCTCTCCGTCGGTACTCATTAAGTAAGTTAGCAGAGAGTTTTGAGGTGATGAACTCGCCATCACGCTAGAACCGATGTATCACCCTTACGCCTATTCAACCGAATAGGCGTAAATTTTTTTGGCGCTTATGAATCAGCAGTTATCAAAATTGCTCGTGCCGCTTACGCCCTCACACGAAGCCGACAGCAAATTATTCTGTTTTCCCTATGCGGGTGGTGGCGCCGCAGTCTATCGTCCTTGGGGCAAACTTTTACCACAGTACCTTCAAGCGTTTGCGGTGCAACCGCCGGGTCGAGAGACGCGCTTTTCTGAGGCCCCCCTTAAGACCTTGGCAGACTATGCTGCACAAGCGAGCATGGCGATTAGGCAAGCCTGCGCAACATCCACCAAAATCATTTTATTTGGACACAGTCTAGGTGCGATCGCCGCCTATGAAACAGCCAAGTGCTTAGCACAGACGGGTCCGTCGGTGAGCTTACTGATGGTGTCTGGACGTCAAGATCCAACGACTATGAGTCGCAGGCTACCAATTTCGCATTTAACAGACGCCGAGTTTGTGCGTCAGATGGCAACCTATAACGGCACGCCGGCCGCAATACTCGCAAACAAAGAGTTGCTCGATATTCTCTTGCCAATGATCAAAGCTGATTTTGCAATGGCTGAACATTACCGCTTAGCTAAAATCGATCGCCTTCTGACCTGTCCTGTCGTCGCCCTTGCCTCCCGACAAGACGAATGGCTCAGTGAGAGTGCTGTTCAGGGATGGGCTCACGTGACCGAAAAGCATTTTGAACTAAAGTGGTTTGAAGGCGATCATTTCTATCTCAACCAGCAGGCTGGCAAGGTCGTCGACTTTGCTTTAGAAAAAATTGCCGAGACAACTGCTGTCAAGAGTTGATCACACGCATTCTCCGGGCTCACTGCATACGCCTATGAACCCCTTACATCTGCAAATCATCGATCGCATCGACGACATCGAGCCGGACCGTTGGAACGCGCTCGTCGCCAAGTGCGGGGGTTCCGTGTTGTGTCAGCACGCATTTTTAAAAGCTTTCGAACAATCAAAAAGCGTCTGCGCCGAAACCGGCTGGAAGCCGCAACATCTGCTGCTGTGGGATGCCCAAGGCGCAGCGGCTCTTGACCCTGCTACGGCTGTTCTGGCGGCGGCAGTACCCCTGTATGCGAAAGGACACTCGTACGGAGAGTTTGTATTCGACTGGGCTTGGGCAGACGCCTACCAGCGCCACGGGTTGCAGTACTACCCCAAGTGGCTTGCGGCCGTGCCCTTCACCCCAGTGCCTGGGCCGCGCCTCTTAACCACTGACACCCATCGCGCTGCCGCCGCGCAGGCGCTGGTGCACTGGGCAAAAGAGAGCGGACTGTCATCATTACATGTGCTGTACACCACCGAAGCTGATACAACGGCGCTGTGTGCTGCGGGATGCCTCGCGCGCACGCACACTCAGTTTCACTGGATGAATCGCGGCTGGGCAGACTTTGAGGCCTTTCTTGCCTCGTTGACCCAATCGAAGCGAAAAAAAATTCGCGCCGAACGCCGTAAAGTCAAAGAAGCTGGGGTGACGACCCAAGTAGTCACTGGCTCAGCCATCACCCCAGCACACTGGGATATTTTTTATCGGTGCTATGCCAACACTTACCATCAACGCGGCAATGCACCTTATCTAACCCCCGCCTTTTTTGAAGCGGTCGCGGCAACGTTGAGCAATCATTGTGTCATCGCCCTCGCAAGCCAAGGCGAACAGACGATTGCCGCGTCTTTGTTATGGCTCGATACTAGCGACGGGCAACGCAGGCTCTATGGCCGCTACTGGGGCGCACTCAAGCACGTTGATTGCCTGCACTTTGAGTTAGCGTACTACACCCCCCTTGAATGGGCGCTGCAGCACGACATCGCCGTGATTGAAGGGGGCGCCCAAGGTGAACACAAACTAGCCCGCGGCTTTGAACCGGTGCAAACTCGCTCGGCCCACTGGCTCGCACATCCAGCCTTCGCTGACGCCGTCGAACGCTTCTTAGAACAAGAACGAACGGGGGTCGATCACTACATGCAAGGTCTACAGTCACCGTTTAAGCCTGAAGTGGGTGACTAAGCACAGAGGTGTGACTTGGCGCTCGACTGTCGAGCGACTTGCGTAAGAGACAAAATTTAGGCATAATCCCGTTTCTTCGCTGTAGACACACTGTGGGCTCTTTTCTCAGTGCCAAGATCGAAGTCAGGTCAGTTAAACGACTCGTCATTGAACCGTTTAAATGTTCTGGCTTTAGTTTTTTGGGGGTATAGCTCAGCTGGGAGAGCGCTTGCATG
>CAIZGG010000217.1 GCA_903932425.1 uncultured beta proteobacterium
GCCGCCGCTAAAAAGCTGCGGAAAACCATGAAACAGCACGACCGACAAGACTGCGATCGCGCGCAGGCCATCAATGTCTGGCCGATAGGTTGAGTGCGTGGGGTTTGAGGGCATGACGAAAATAGGCTTCAGAGGGCGCGCTGGTGCATCATTTACCCGCGCCGGGCAACCTGTACACCAAGCAGTGAAGACAGGGCAGCAAGTTGTGTTGGGTTGAAAGCCCCCACCAACGTCGGGTAACTTGAGCCATGCAGAATATGACGATACATCACGTGGTACGCCGCATCTTGATCATGCAAATTTCTGACATCTTTTTTGTCGTAAAAAGAAGGAAGTAGCTCTCGGTAGAGGCGATCGCGCAGATTACTCGTGTAGCGCATGTCCACTGCATACAAATACGGAAACACGCTACGAAGAAAATCAAAAAAGTCGGGTACTGAGGTTCGCTGAAACACATTCAGGCACCAATGATTCAGTTCTAGTGCAACAAGGGGTTGATCACGGGCGATGGTCGCAGCGAGCCCTTCGATAACGCTCTGCTCAAAACCCTCGACATCGATCTTAATAAAATCGACTTTCGCGATCTGACGCTCGCAGATAAAGTCATCGCCTTTTGCAATATTGATTTGTTCGACCCGATGCCCTTCAGAAGCACTTGTTAAGTTAGACACAAAACCGCCAGAGCGGTTATTTGGCGCGAAGGTCAGCTCAAAGGTGCCAGCGTCTTTGCCTAAACCAAGATTAACGGGTTCAACGTTGGTGAGCTTGGCGCTTTGCACGTTTTGCACAAGCCAGCGGTAAGTTGAGGGCGAGGGCTCAAAGCTATACACCTTGCTAGCCACGTCACCAAACAAGAGCGAGGTACAGCCGATATTGGCCCCAATATCCAGAACCGTATCGTGTGGTTGAAGCAATGATTTAAAGAGCGAGACCATTTCGGGCTCGAAGTCTCCCTCAACATGGTCAAGGTAATCATCATCTGACGAGATGCTGTAGGGTTTTCCGTCGATCTTCGTGCGCACCACACGCTCTTCTGACGAGCCGTTCGTGGGTCGCGACGTTAATGCAGCGATAAGCTTGGCGAAGCGTTTCATGCGTGTACCAATTTACAAGAGCGATGAGTGGTCGCAAGCTTAACCGATGCGGTGAGATTGCTGAACGGCTGATTAAGTTTATCTTGGGCAGTCAGGCTTGCACTAAAACGCCACTCGTAACCCCACACTGCCACCGTACAGAGTCTGGCCAGTTCTAGCCTCAGCAGCGACACCGGCGTAGGCGTAAGCGCTCTCCGCAACTTTGACCGTACCGTATAAGCCGGCTTGCACAAACGTAGAGCCTGCTGTGGGGGTCGCCACGCTGCTTGCAAACCCACCAAGCGTGGTGCTCATCGTTGGGTTAAGCAAACCCTGCGAGTCAGCACCGATCGCGAGGTTCGCGCGGTAGGTGTAAGCATCATTCAGCGGGTCTTTAGTCAATGACCCTGCCCCTCCCCCAACGACTGCACGCACGCCGTTGGCGTTCATTCGTGCAACGCTCAGCGCTGCAGGGCTGCTACCCTCATCGTAGGCAGCCTGGCCTACGTACTGGTAGGTCAGCCGCAGGTAGGGGGTGATGCGCACGTCGCTGATATCAAACGGGCGGCTCAGTCCAACGCTCACGAGCGCGGCGTTAAGGTCGCACCAGTATTGATCGTGAACTGACCCCCAACGCTCAATAACGAGTAGTACCCTGTGGCACCGAC
>CAIZGG010000218.1 GCA_903932425.1 uncultured beta proteobacterium
CCACTGGCTAATATGTCGCGCATAGCCTAGCCCAGAAAGTGTAGTTTCAATGACAAAGTTTTCGCGTGCTTTAACCAGGTGTTTGATCTGATCCAGCATGACTCGTCCGGCGCCAATTGCAGCAAGCTCGGGTTCAAAGGGCGACATACCAGCCGCTATCAGATCGGCATTCACAAAATGCTTAAAGCCAAGCTCTTTACGAACAAACTCTCTGGCAAAAGTTGTTTTGCCTGCTCCGTTGGGGCCAGCAAGAATGAGGATTTTGGGTGTGTCTGTCAAAGGGGGATGGCCACGCTATTGAATGTGGTGTCAGCGACGTCTGGATCAACAATTAGCTAGAAGCTTTGGATATCAAACAACAGTATTTCTTATTTTACCTTGAGAATCAAGGATTTGCGTGTGGTGCCCGGGGCCGGAATCGAACCGGCACGCCTTGCGGCGGGGGATTTTGAGTCCCCTGCGTCTACCAATTTCACCACCCGGGCCTTGGGGGATCGCGCGCGAGGCGCTTTGGAACGAAGTCGTGCATTATACGATGTAATAAAAATTTTGCGCGCGAGGCCGCACTTGGGCTTCCTCAATCGCAGCATCTGGGTCTGCTTAAGCCTAGAATCGCCCCGTCTTTTCGGTAAGATCTGTCGCCAACCAGTCCAAACATAGCCCCAATGCAGCCAACGGTTAAACCATGCCAAGCCTAGATCTACAACTTGCACGCCATGCCTCGTCGCTTACGTACGCCGCGTTAACACCGCACGCGCTTGAACGCGCAAAGGTCTTTTTGCTCGACACCTTGGGCGTCGGCATCGCCGGTGGCAGCACGCCCGAAATCCAGCCCTTGCTCAAGGCGGTCCGCAGCTGGGGCGAGGGTGCAGAGGTTGCTGTTTGGGGCACTGATCTCAAACTGCCTCGGGGGCAGGCCGTGTTGGTCAATGCCTACCAAATCCATTGCCAAGAGTATGACTGTCTGCACGAGGGGGCGGTATTGCATGCGATGGCAACGCTGCTGCCGGTGCTGTTGGCCGAGGCTCAGGTACGCGGTGGGGTAACCGGAAAGCAACTTCTCACCGCCTTAGCGGCAGGCGTCGATATTGCATGCACGATTGGCCTGGCTTCAAATTTAGGGTTGCGGTTTTTTCGCCCAGCAACCTCGGGTGGCTTTGGCGCAGTGGCCGGTTTAGCCAACCTCCGTGGCTTTGACGCTGACACCACCTTAGCCGCGTTTGGCCATCAACTGGCGCAGGTCAGTGGCACCATGCAGGCGCACACTGAGGGTAGTGTGGTTCTGCCGCTGCAGATCGGTTTGAATGCACGCGCCGCCCTGCAGTCTTGTGATTTGGCTCAGGCAGGTTTTCCGAGTTTACAAACACCCTTGACGGGCAAGTTTGGCTACCTCACGATGTTTGAAACCGATTGGGATCTTGAACGTGCCATGGTGGGCTTGGCTGAGCAGCTAAAAATTGCGGAACTCAGCCATAAACCTTATCCCAGCGGGCGGGCGACGCACGGAGGCATCGAGGGGTTGACAGTGCTGCGTGGGCAGGCCAAGTTTTCAATGCAAGACGTCGCTGAAATCAATGTCATCGGGCCGCCGTTGATCAATCATTTGGTCAACCGCCCGCCGTTGCAGAACCCGACGCCAAACTATGCACGCCTTTGTATGCCCTTCGTGTTGGCCAAAGTGTTGCAGCACGATGTACTGGATGCCATGCATTTCAGGGGCGACGCTTTGAATGACGCTCAAACCTATGCGTTAGCCTGCAAAGTCACCATGCAGATCGACGATAACCCCAACCCAAACGCCCTGGGGCCACAGTTGGTACGGGTGCGTTTGAACGATGGCAGGGTACTTGAGCACCACATCGATGCCATGCTGGCTAGCCCCGCACGGCCTCTGAGCGCGCAGGCGTGCGCAACAAAATTTGAGCGCTGTTGGCAACTGGCGGCGCAGCCGATGGGTGAGGCTCAACAGTTAAAAGACGTTGTTGCTCACTTAGAAAACTGCCCGGATATAAGCGACTTGGTGCAGCATTTGGCTGCGAGGCCGTGATGACGCCCATCTTGTTAGCTCTTGAAATTTAAGTTTTACCCCCCAATTAACAGGCACAATCCTTGGCCAACGCGATCGCGGCCTCGGAGCGCCCTGTGGATAACTTTTCGGTGAGCATGATGAATCAAGCAACTCCAGCGGCAGACGCCGCTCAAACAATGGGTTTTCAGGCTGAAGTTAAACAGCTGATGCACCTGATGATCCATTCGCTTTACAGTAATAAAGAGATTTTTTTGCGTGAATTGGTCTCTAACGCTTCAGACGCTTGCGACAAGCTGCGTTTTGAGGCGATTGATCAGCCTGCGCTGCTCGAAGGCTTTGGTGAACTGCATGTACGGGTTGATTTTGACAAGGCCGCACGCACGATCACCATTACAGATAACGGCGTAGGTTTGTCGCGCGACGAAGCGGTGGCCAACCTTGGCACGATCGCACGCTCGGGTACCCGCGAGTTTTTCTCTAAGCTTACCGGCGATAATAAAAAAGACGCACAATTAATCGGCCAGTTTGGCGTTGGCTTTTACTCTTCATTTATCGTGGCAGAAAAAGTCACGGTTCGTAGCCGCCGTGCAGGTGCCCCTGCCGATCAAGGCGTAGTGTGGGAGTCAGATGGCCAAGGCGAGTTCACCATCGCGGCACTTGAGCGCGCTGAACGCGGTACTGAAGTCACGCTACATTTGCGTGCCGACGAAGATGAGTTTTTGAACGGCTATAAGTTGCGCGAAGTGCTGCGCCGCTATTCAGACCACATTTCTTTGCCTGTTGAGATGCTCAAAGAAGAGTGGGATAAGGATAAGTCTGAGCAAGTCAAAACCGCCGAATGGGAAGCCGTCAATCAGGCTAATGCACTGTGGACTCGAAGCAAGTCTGATGTGACCGACGAGCAGTACCGTGAGTTTTACAAGCATGTGTCGCATGACTTCGATGATCCGCTTGCCTGGAC
>CAIZGG010000219.1 GCA_903932425.1 uncultured beta proteobacterium
ACCCCTGCACTGAAGACCTCAGCGGGAACCTTTAGTGACGACTCGTCGTAAGCCGAGGCATGACTACCCGACAAGATGATGCCCTTTAAACCCTGCGACAACTGATTCTTGAGAAACTCGGCCGAAACATCGCCAGGATGGAGCTCGCAATACACACCTGCCTCGCGCACGCGACGCGCAATCAGCTGTGTCACTTGTGAGCCGTAATCAAGAATCAAAATGCGCTGGTGCATGAAGGATTAACCTGTGTAAAGATCTAAATGAAAGACACCGGCAATAATGCCGGTGCGAAAATTAAAACACTAATTGCACAACTAAATGCGCAATGAATTGCGAGAGGATCAGACAACCGTTTGAATCTTCTTTATTATTTTCAGCCGTTACTCTGAACGATAGTTTGGAGCTTCTTTAGTGATTTGAACATCGTGCACGTGTGACTCGCGAAAGCCAGCAGAAGTGATCTGTACAAACTCAGGCTTGGTGCGCATTTCTTCAATTGTGGCGCAACCGCAATAACCCATTGAGGCACGCACGCCGCCGACCAGTTGAAAAATAATCTGCAGGACGCTGCCTTTGTAAGGAACTCGGCCTTCGATACCCTCGGGGACGAGTTTGTCAGCATTGTTGGCTGGATCTTGAAAGTAACGATCAGCAGAACCATCGGTCATGGCGCCTAAGCTGCCCATGCCACGATACGACTTGTATGAACGCCCTTGAAACAACACCACTTCGCCTGGGGCTTCTTCAGTGCCCGCAAACATGCCGCCCATCATCACTGACGATGCGCCCGCCACAAGGGCTTTAGCCACGTCGCCTGAAAAACGCACACCACCGTCAGCGATGCAGGGCACGCCTGTGCCTTTCAAGGCACGCGCAACATCTGAAATTGCAGTGATTTGAGGCACGCCAACACCGGCTACAACACGCGTTGTACAAATTGAACCTGGGCCAATGCCAACTTTAACGGCATCAGCACCGGCTTCATGCAACGCGCGCGCGGCATCAGCCGTGGCAATGTTGCCGCCAATGACTTCAACCTTTGGATAATTGGCTTTGACCCAACGCACACGTTCGATCACGCCACTTGAGTGGCCATGCGCCGTATCGACGACGATCACATCGACACCAGCGGCCACGAGTTTTTCAACCCGCTCTTCAGTGCCATCGCCCACGCCTACAGCCGCGCCTACCAGCAACTGACCATGGCTGTCTTTGCAGGCTGCGGGATGCTCGGTATTTTTGACAATATCTTTAACCGTTGCCAAGCCACGCAATTCAAAAGCGTCGTTAACGATCAGCACGCGCTCAAGACGGTGTTGATGCATCAGCTTTTGTGCCTCGGCCAGCGTCGCGCCTTCTTTCATGGTGATTAGGCGCTCTTGGGGTGTCATGACGCTGCTCAGCGGCGCCTCAAGGCGATCTTCAAAGCGCAAATCTCGGTTTGTAACGATGCCCACAACTTTGCGGCCTTGCACCACGGGCAAACCAGAAATGCCGTGCTGACGCTGCAGCGCGATCGCATCGCGCACTTTCATGTCAGGGGTGACGGTGATTGGATCAGTGACGATACCGAACTCGTGGCGTTTGACGCGCGAGACTTCTTTGGCTTGTTCGTCAGCGGTGAGGTTCTTGTGAATAATCCCAATGCCGCCCTCTTGTGCCATGGCGATTGCCAGGCGCGCTTCAGTCACCGTATCCATCGCGGCCGAGACTAAGGGAATATTGAGCGAGATGTTTCTGGTTAAACGGGTAACCAACGACGTGTCACGCGGCAGCACCTGTGAAAACGCAGGCACAAGCAGTACGTCATCGAAGGTGAGCGCAGTTTGGATAAGACGCATAAAAAGCTCCGGGCGCAAAGCGTGATTATACGATGGACGAACGACTTCTTTTGACAGGCAACTAGTGCTAAAAAGCACGTTGCCTTCTTGGTTTGAGCCTCATTTGCTCATATTTTGACCAAAAACAACCAAAATCCTTCAAAGCTTTGACTCATGACAACTGAAAACATCCTGGCACAGTGGCTAGAAGACGAACAAAAAATCCTTGCCGGCATGCCCAATGGCCGCCCAATCGGGCTGTTAGACAAGACTAAAACAGCAACAATGACTGGCATGGAAGTCATGCAAGCGGTCATGCGTGGCGACCTACCAAACGGCCCGATGGCAGCGACCTGCGGCTACATGATTGTGGCGCTTGAGCCGGGGCAAGCCACACTGCAGGGCAACCCCACTGAAAGCGTCATGAACGTCCAGGGCTCGGTACACGGGGGCTGGTTTGCCAGCATTTTGGACGGCGCAGTCGGCAACGCCATCCACACCATGTTGCCAGCGGGCACCGGCTACACAACGCTTGATTTAAGCGTCAAGATGACGCGAGCCATTGTGCCTGCGCCTGGCCAACGGGTGCGCGCGATTGGCAAGATCATTCAAGTCGGCCGGCAGATCGCCACCGCCGAGGGGCGCATCGTGGGCCCAGACGGCAAACTCTATGCCCACGCCACGACGACTTGCTTGATTTTGAATCACGCTAAAAAGTAGGCAACTAAGTAGGCAACTCGCGCGATCCGCCGCCCCACAGAGGCGATCCGCTGCCCCACAGAGCACGGATCGCACAACAGACTTCTTCTAGCCGATCGCCACCCGTGCGTTTTGGAAGAAGCGCATCCAAGGCGTATACGCACCGTTTGAATCATTTGGCCCCCAACTTGGCGGCGCCCAAGACATCATCACATTGCGGGTCACGCGCTCGGGATGCGGCATCAACACGGTGAAGCGCCCGTCGGCTGTCGTCA
>CAIZGG010000220.1 GCA_903932425.1 uncultured beta proteobacterium
GTGGGCTATTGTCCCGAAGAGCGCGGCATCTTCTCGAGCCTGTCTTGTGAAGAAAATCTGCAGCTGCCACCACCGGTCGGCGCTCTAGGTGGCGGGATGTCACTATCAGAAATTTATGAAATGTTTCCCAATCTGCTTGAGCGTCGCAACTCGCCTGGCACCCGCCTATCGGGCGGCGAACAGCAAATGTTGGCCGTCGCGCGCATCTTGCGCACCGGTGCCAACCTATTGTTGCTTGACGAAATTTCTGAGGGCCTGGCCCCAGTGATCGTGCAAACCTTGGGACGTATGATCAAAATGCTCAAAACAAAGGGTTACACCATCGTGATGGTCGAACAGAATTTCCGTTTCGCCGCCCCGTTGGCTGACCGTTTTTATGTCATGGAGCATGGACAAATTGTCGAGCACTTTGACGCCGCCGAGCTTGCCTCCAAGCAAGCTGTTTTGACCGAGTTGTTAGGCGTTTAGTCATTATTTGGCTTGTATGATGGCGTCTTTGCAGCTGGGCGCCTTATTTTTATCGTTGCGTGTCGCAATATTTCGGAGAACCACATGAAACTTCGCACTTTAAGTGCTTCGCTGATGTTGGCCGGTTTTGGCCTCGTTTCACAATCAGCTTTAGCCAACATTTCTGATGATGTTATTCGTATCGGTTTTATCACCGACATGGCGAGTGTCTACTCTGACATTGATGGCCCTGGCGGTATCGAAGCCGCTCGTATGGCAATCGCTGACGCCGGCGGTGAAATCAATGGAAAAAAAATCGAACTGATTTTTGCTGATCATCAGAACAAAGCCGACGTCGCTGCCGCAAAAGCGCGCGAATGGTTCGACCAACAAAAAATCGATATGCTCATGGGCGGCACAAACTCTGGCGTGAACTTAGCGTTGGCTGGCATTGCTGCTGAAAAGAAAAAAGTGTTTATGGCAGTGGGCGCTGCAGCCTCTGACCTCACTGGTTCGCAATGCTCACCTTACACGGCCCACTGGGCCTATGACACAGTGGCTCTTGCCCGTGGTACAGGCTCAGCCATCGTGAAAGCGGGCGGCAAATCATGGTACTTCTTAACGGCTGATTACGCCTTTGGTCATGCACTCGAGCGTGACACTGCAAACGTGGTGAAAGCGGCTGGCGGTGAAATCAAAGGCCAGGTGCGCGCGCCGTTGAACTCATCTGACTTTTCATCGTTCTTGCTGCAAGCACAAAGCTCTGGCGCACAAATCTTAGGTCTGGCCAATGCAGGCGGCGACACGATTAATTCGATCAAAGCTGCAAACGAGTTTGGTATCGGCAAAACCATGAAAATGGCAGGCTTGCTGATTTTTATTAATGACATCCACTCACTGGGATTGAATGTCACGCAAGGCATGCAGTTCACCGATGGTTGGTACTGGGATCAAAACGACGAGACCCGCGCCTGGTCAGCCAAGTTTGAAGCCAAGGTCAAGCGTAAGCCTTCGATGGTTCAAGCCGGTGACTATTCTGCCGTTGCAACATACCTGAATGCCATCAAGGCGACAGGCAGCGACGATGCAGATACCGTGATGAAATGGATGAAATCCAACAAGATCAACGACATGTTTGCCAAAAATGGCTACTTGCGCGAAGACGGCCGTATGGTGCACGACATGTTCTTGATGGAAGTCAAGAAGCCGAGTGAATCAAAAGGCCCTTGGGATTACTACAAGCAACTCGCGGTATTGCCTGGTGAGTCGGTTTACACCACGCTTGCTGAATCTACCTGCAAACTTATTAAGAAGTAAGCACAATCAAACCTTCGGCGCGCTCAGGCGTACCGAAGGTTTATTTTGTTGACTCTGCATCCTTGGCGTTCTGATTCACAATGATCACTATTTTCGGCATACCTCTTCAAGCCTTTCTGGGTCAGCTGTTGCTTGGCTTAGTCAACGGTTCTTTTTACGCCATTTTGTCTCTTGGTCTGGCGGTGATTTTCGGCCTGCTGAACGTCATTAACTTCGCCCACGGCGCGTTGTACATGTTTGGCGCGTTCTTGGCCTGGATGGGCATGTCTTACTTTGGCCTGAACTATTGGGTCATGCTGGCACTTGCGCCCGTCATCGTTGGCCTGTTTGGCATCTTGATTGAAAAATTTTTGCTCAAGCATCTCTACAAGCTTGATCATTTATATGGCCTGCTACTCACCTTTGGCATCACGCTCTTGATGGAAGGTCTGTTTCGCAGCTTCTATGGTGTCTCTGGGCAGCCTTACTCAACACCCGAAGCGCTGCGTGGCGCAACCAACCTAGGGTTCATGGTGTTGCCGAACTACCGCGCCTGGGTCGTGCTTGCCTCAGTCGTCGTGTGTTTACTGACGTGGTATGTCATTGAACGTACTCGCTTAGGCGCACTCTTGCGCGCCGGCACCGAAAATCCGAAACTCGTTGAAGCCTTCGGTGTCAATGTGCCGCTGATGATTACGCTCACCTACGCGTTTGGTGTCGCACTTGCCGGGTTTGCCGGCGTGTTAGCCGCGCCGATTTTGCAGATTTCACCGCTGATGGGTTCAAACCTGATCATTGTGGTGTTTGCCGTCGTCGTGATCGGTGGCATGGGTTCGATCTTGGGCGCGATTGTCACCGGCCTTGGCTTGGGTGTCATCGAGGGATTGACTAAAGTATTTTGGCCTGAGGCCTCAAGCACGGTGGTGTTCATCATCATGGCGATCGTGTTGTTGCTGCGTCCGGCAGGTCTGTTTGGAAAAGAAAAATGAATCGTCAAGCACTTGGTTATGTTTTGTTTGCTGTGTTTCTGGCAGCGATCCCCATGCTCGGGATCTATCCGATCTTTGCCATGAAAATCATGTGCTACGCGCTGTTTGCCTGCGCGTTTAATTTGCTGCTGGGCTTTACAGGCTTACTCTCGTTTGGCCATGCCGCCTTTTTAGGCAGTGCGGCCTACGCGTCTGGGCACGCCATCAAAGCTTGGGGGTTTTCGCCAGAACTGGGCATCCTGTATGGCGTCGCGATTGCTGGAGCACTTGGCATCTTAATGGGCGCGCTGGCAATTCGTCGCAGTGGCATCTACTTTGCGATGATCACGATGGCGCTTTCGCAAATGGTGTACTTTTATTTTCTGCAAGCTAAATTTACGGGCGGCGAAGATGGCCTGCAAGGCGTGCCGCGCGGGACCCTATTTGGTTTGATCGATCTTAAAAACGATCTCAATTTGTACTACGTCGTGATGGCAATCTTTGTGCTGGGATATTTCATCATCTGGCGCACCGTGCACTCGCCCTTTGGGCAGGTGCTTAAAGCGATTCGTGAAAACGAGCCACGTGCAATTTCACTTGGTTACGATGTCGAGCGCTTCAAGTTACTAGCCTTTGTACTGTCTGCTTTGCTGGCCGGTTTAGCGGGTTCAACCAAGATGCTCATTTTTGTATCGGCAACCTTATCTGATGCCACTTGGCAGATGTCGGGCTTGGTGATCTTAATGACACTGATCGGTGGGTTAGGCACTTTAGTGGGCCCGGTCTTGGGTGCCTTTATTGTGGTGCTCCTTGAAAACAAGGTCGGCGATTTTGGTGCTGCAATTGCAAAACTCACGGGCATTGAATGGTTTCAGCGCTTAGGCGAGTCTGTCACCATTGTGATTGGTTTGATTTTTGTGATTTGCGTACTCGCCTTTAGGCGTGGCTTGGTGGGCGAATTCAACGCCTGGCTTGAAAAGCGCAAAACTCTTTCGACGCAAACTTAAGACAGACATACGGGTACCCTACAGCGATATACGGATTTAGTTCGTTGACCTTCAACCTAAAGAGAGACTGACATGAAAATTAGACAATTCTTAAAGGCACCCTGCGCTGCCGCGCTGACCGCAGCAACGCTCTTGCTCAGTTCGCTCGCCGCGGCGCAAGCGCCTGCCGCTGCACCTGCCGCTGCGGGTACAAAGGTTGAAATGCAGTGGTTGGGGCAAGCAGGCTTTCGTATCGTGTCGCCTGGCGGCAAACTGAT
The DNA here is from genome assembly GCA_903932425.1 of uncultured beta proteobacterium. Classification (GTDB taxonomy): domain Bacteria; phylum Pseudomonadota; class Gammaproteobacteria; order Burkholderiales; family Burkholderiaceae_B; genus Zwartia. Next base: position 3,976 of record CAIZGG010000220.1, read on the forward strand.
CGTGATCGATCCGTGGATCAAAGGCGGCCCAAAAGCGCCAGCTAACTACAAAGCTGATTTGGGCGCGTTAGGCAAAATCGATTTGTTGTTGGTCACGCATGCGCACGTTGATCATTTGGGCGATGCACCTGCGCTGGCCATTTTAAACAAGACCAAGCTATATGGTCCGGCTGATATGGTGACGCCGCTCACAACGCTTGGAATGATCCCCGCAGAGTTAGGCTACCGTTTTAATAAAACGGGTAACGTCAAACCGCTGCCAGGGATTAAAGTGACGGCGGTGCAGGCAGAGCACTCTTCTTTAATCGTCTGGAACAATCCAGCAACAAGCAAAAATGAGTCGCACCCAGCGGGCGAAGCGATGGGTTACATCATCGAACTCGAAAATGGTTTCAAGATCTGGCACATGGGTGACACGGGCTTATTTGGCGACAGGAAAGTTATCAGCGAGCGCTACAAGCCTGATCTGGTGTTAATGCCAATCGGTGGCAACTTCACGATGGACCCTGAGGATGCTGCGTTTGCCTTGAATACTTGGATCAAGCCCAAGATGGTGATCCCGATGCATTACAACTCAAATCCTTTGACACCCGGCACGCTAGCTGAGTTTCA
>CAIZGG010000221.1 GCA_903932425.1 uncultured beta proteobacterium
CCGACGCTCCTGCGGTCTTAGTCGGGCGCCCGGGCTTAGCCGCAAAAACGCTCAAAGACGTCGCTGAGCTTGCGCGCAACAACCCCGACAAACTGACCTTTGGCTCAGGCGGACAAGGCTCATCGGCTCAGTTGGCAATGGAAGCCTTCTTGTTACAAAACAAACTGCAACTCGTGCACGTGCCCTTTAAGGGTATCGCGCCGGCCTTGATGGAGGTTGCGGCTGATCGGGTCGACATCGCCATTAGCAGTGTGGGCACCGCAAGCCCCTATATCAAAGATGGCCGACTGCTTGGCTTAGCCGTGAGCAGCGAAAAACGCCACCCCAACATGCCAAACGTACCGACGTTTACTGAGGCGGGTTTTTCAAGCTACAAAATGATGTATTGGTTTGGCATGATGGCGCCCGCCGGCACCCCGCCTGCGATTATCGACCGCATGCAAAAAGAGATCGTCAAAGCCGTCGCCACCCCGAAGGTGATTGAGGTGTTCGCGACGACTGGTGTACGGGCTATATCAACCTCGCCCGCTACGTTTACCAAGATGGTACAAAGCGAAACGGCTTTATGGGCTGAAGTCATTTCACGCGCGAAGATCCAACCAGAATAGCGCAATCGTCATCCTGAATGCATCGCAGATGACTTCACCATATAAGTTGTCTGCAGGGTACGATTAGTCATCCAAAGAATTGGCGTCAGCTTTTTCGCTGACACTGACTCCCACAATTTATTGCACGCCATAAACTACATTCGCGAAAAGGTCATCCCACATGGAAAACACACTCAAAGCCCGCCTCGCAGCAGGCGAAGTCTCGTTATGTATTGGCTTGCGCCAAGCGCGCACGGTCGATATTGGTCCCTTGGTTGCAGCGGCCGGCTTTGATTGCTTGTATGTCGATATGGAACACAGCCCGATTGGCTTTGAAGCCACCTCGGCAATTTGCATCACCGCAATCGCTTACGGTGTCACAGCGCTGGTGCGCGTGCCCGGCCATCTTGGGCAAGATATCTCGCGGGTGCTGGATGGTGGCGCACAAGGCGTAATTCTTCCGCATGTCAACACACCCGAGCAAGCACGCAGTATCGTGTCGTACGCCAAGTACCCGCCGCTTGGGCATCGTTCGGTCATGGGCGCAGGGCCTGCTACCGCTTACAAGGCGATGCCTTTGGCAAAGGTCAACGAGTCGGGTAACGCTGACACGATGGTCATCATCATGCTTGAAACCCCCGAAGGTATTGCCAACGCCGAGGCTATCGCAGCGATCCCAGGTGTCGATATGCTGTTGATCGGCTCAAATGATCTTTGCACTGAGATGGGCATCCCAGGGCAGCTGCGCCATCCCAAGCTTCTTGAGGCCTATCAAACCGTCGCTAAGGCCTGCAAAAAACACAACATCGCCATGGGCATCGGTGGCATCCGTGGCGATACTGAGTTGCAAACGCAACTCATTGAACTTGGCGCCAAATTTTTAATTGCCGGCAACGACACGACCTATCTGGCTGCTGCAGCGGGCAAAGACGCCGCAGCCCTGCGAGAACTGATTAGTGCGATGAAGTCGTAAAATCAAACCTTTACCTTTTGCTATTCGCCGGAGCCCCTCTCGTGTCTTTTGATTTAAACGAAAAAGTTGCCTTTACTGCACCCGCTAACGCCTGCGATGCGCACTTTCATGTGTTCGGCCCAGCTGACAAATATCCGTATGGCTCTGATCAGCTGCGCTACGCGCCACCGCTCGCACCTCTGTCTGAATATCTACAGTTAGCCA
>CAIZGG010000222.1 GCA_903932425.1 uncultured beta proteobacterium
GTAAAAAATCTAGTTACACGCTTTGATGTGCGCAGTGGTATTTTTGGTTTCGTTAAAAAACGCATCCATGCAGTTGAGCAAGTGAGCTTTGATCTGCATGAGGGCGAAACACTTTCACTGGTGGGTGAATCGGGTTGCGGCAAAACTACCACAGGTCGTTCGTTGGTGGGTTTGGCAAAAATCACAAGAGGTACGATTGAGTTTGACGGCACACAGGTCAACACAACAGATGCCAATTCCCTGAAAGCGCTACGTCGTAATTTGCAGTTTGTCTTTCAAGATCCCTTTGCCTCGCTGAACCCGCGCATGCGCGTGGGTGAGTGCATCAAAGAACCCTTGCTCATACAGGGCTTGGCGCACGGACCAGAGGCTGATCGCAAAGTGGCAGAGTTGATGGAGCGCGTTGGCTTGAACGCCTCAATGGCGCAACGGTGGCCGCACGAATTTTCTGGTGGGCAGCGTCAGCGCATCTGTATCGCGCGCGCACTGTCGGTGAATCCGCGGGTATTAATCGCCGACGAGTCGGTCTCGGCGCTCGACGTGTCGATTCGAGCGCACATCGTCAATCTACTGCTGGATCTACAAAAAGATTTAGGCGTGTCGTACTTGTTTATCTCGCACGACATGGCGATTGTTGAGCGCGTGAGTCACAGAGTGGCCGTGATGTATCTGGGTCAAATTGTTGAAATTGGCCCTCGTCGTGCCATCTTTGAAAATCCACAGCATCCCTACACAAAAAAATTAATGTCGGCAGTGCCTGTTGCAGATCCAAATGTGCGACGCACGACTAGTCTTGAGGTATCCGAAATTCCAAGCCCTGCCAGAAATATTGGCGATGAACCTGTCGTTGCACCGTTGGTGCAAGTCGGCGAAGGGCATTTTGTTGCACGTCACCGGATCGGGGGGCAGTATTAGCATGAAGCGTCGCGATTTTTTACAAGTAGCAACTGTTGCAGCGTCGTTAGGCACTGCACCTGCGTGGGTGCATGCGCAAGCACCTAAGTCAGTATTTCGCTGGGTACCGCACGCCGATTTGACGCTGCTTGACCCGTTGTTTACGACAACCTTCATTACGAATATTCATGCGCAATTAGTCTTTGATACCCTCTACGGGCTCGACGCGCAGTACAACGTTTCGCCCCAAATGGCCGCAGGCCATGTGGTTGAAAATGAGGGCTTACTTTGGAAGATCACCCTACGTGACGGGTTGAAGTTTCATGACGGCTCGCCCGTCTTGGCTAAAGACGTGAGGGCGAGTTTGCTGCGTTGGGCCAAGCGAGACCTGATGGGCGCTTCGCTGATGCAAGCCACAGAGTCGTTGACTGTGCTCGATGATAAGACCATTCAATTCAAGCTCTCAAAGAAGTTTCCGTTGATCTTGCAGGCCTTGGCGCGGCAACAGGGTAGTATGGCGGCGATCATGCCCGAGCGCTTAGCGAACAGCCCTGACGGGTCGCCCATCAAAGAGATGGTCGGTAGTGGTCCTTTGAAATTTATGGCCGAGCAGTGGGTCTCTGGTTCACAAATTGTGTACGACAAGTTTCAAGACTACGTGCCGCGTACCGATAGCTTTGCGCCGTCTTTCACCGCTGGGCCCAAGGTTGTGCACGTCGATCAAGTGAAATGGATGATCGTGCCCGATCGCGCGACCGCCATTGCCGCCCTGCAAACGGGCGAAATTGATGGTATCGAAACGATCGACAATGATTTTTTGCCGGTGCTTCGCAAAGATCCTTCGATTACGCTGTTGAAACGTACCTTGCCCGCGATTTCAGTGATGCGTTTCAATCACTTGCATGCCCCGTTCAACAACCCTCTGATGCGCCAGGCGATTTTGTCGGTGATTGATCAAACCGAATACATGACTGCAGTGAATGGGGCAGATTTCCCTGAATACTGGAGTGACCGTTGCGGGGTCTTTGTGCCCGGCTCTCCACTTGATAGCGACGCCGGGATGGAGAAACTCAAGGGTAAGCGTGATCTAAATCGTGCGCGCGCGATGATTAAAGAGGCTGGCTATAAGGGTGAGCCGATTGTGATGCTAGACCCAGTTGATTTTCCAGCACATCATGCGGCGGCATTGGTGAGTGCCGATCTGTTTAAGCGACTGGGCTTGAAAGTTGATCTGGTGTCGATGGATTGGGGCACAACCGTGCAGCGCCGCAACAGTCAAGAGCCGCCTAAGGCGGGTGGCTGGAACGTTGCGTTCACCGCTATCACAGGGCCTAATAATCTTGATCCAGCGGGCCATCTCGCTTTACGCGGTAATGGTAAGCAAGCGTGGTTTGGTTGGCCCACAAGCGAACGCCTTGAACAATTACGCTTGGCCTGGTTTGAAGCCCCTGATCTTGAGGCGCAAAAGAAGATTGCACGCGATATTCAGTTACAAGTGTTTGAAGACGTGCCCTACATCCCGTTAGGCGCGGTATACGGGGTGACCGCGTTGCGTAAGCAGTGGCGTGACTTTCAACCTGAAATGCCGCTGTTTTATACGTTTCGTAAAGGTTGAGCGCTTGAGGCCTTGCTTGGGGTGCTCACGACTGTTCAACGTTTTTTACTAAATCAGAATTATCGAGACAACTATCATGCTTAAAAATCCTCCCCGCGTTGCTATCGTTGGCTTTGTTCTCGAATCTAATCGCTTTGCCCCTTTATCGGTACGCGAAGATTTTGAGAAAAGCTGCTGGGAAGAGGGCGCACGGATTACCGAGCTGGCACGTCAGGCAAGTCACCTGCCGGGCGAGATTCGTGGGTTTTACGAGAAAATGGATTCGTATGGCGACTGGACTCCCGTCCCGTTAATCGTGATTGGTGCGCCACCGGGTGGGCCAACCAGTGACGAAGTCTGGAAAGAATTTATACAAAAGGCTGAAGCTTCGCTGCGTGCCGCGATGCCGGTTGACGCTGTATATGTTTGTAATCATGGTGCGTCGACTGCCGATCACGAAGACGATACCGAGGGTGTCATGATGACCATGATTCGCGGTATTGTGGGCCCCGAGATCCCAGTAATCGCCACGCACGACTTGCATTGCAATGTTTCGCCTCAAACCGTTGACGCCTTAGATGCGTTAGTCGCGTATCGCACCAACCCCCACGTCGATCAACGCGAGCGTGGCGCCGAAGCCGCTGATCTCTTGAACGAAATGTTTGCTGGTATGAAAACGGTTAAAGCCTTTATCCGTTTGCCAATCACACCACCGTCGGTCACTTTGCTCTCTGCGCGCGGCCCTTATGCCGATTTGTTGAAGCTTGCCTATTCTCTGATGCAAAAGCCTTCTGACGGCCCCATTGCAAACGTCTCGGTAGCCGGTGGCTTTGTGTTTGCCGATGTGCCAAAGTGCGGCATGACGATTACCGTGACGTCTCGCGGTGATTTGGCGGCTGCGCGTGCCGCAGCGTTAACGGTTGCACGCGCTGCATGGGCTGATCGCGCGCGTTATGTCGCTGACACCATTGAGGTTGAGCAGGCCGTCAAAATTGCTCGTGCTGGTTTGGCCCCAATGTTGTTTGCCGATGTGGCCGATAACCCAGGTGGTGGCGGACGAGGCAGTACTGCCTGGCTGTTGCAAGCGTTTCATGAAGCGCGTATTCGTGGAGTTGTGCTTGGCGTGTTTATTGCGCCTGAGTTGGCTGCACAGGCACATACGCTCGGTGAAGGGGCTGTATTTGATGCAGTCTTCAACGCCACCGAGTACGAGCACTCAAAACGTTTTTCTGCAAAAGCAAAAATCATTTGTTTGCGCGATGGTTTTCAAACAGGCCGACGCGGCATTATGAAAGACCGCAAGTTTTCACTTGGGCCTAGTGTGTTGCTCGAGTTAGTCGATTCAGGGCTGCGCGTGGTGGTGGGCAGTTTGCGCCGTCAATTGGCCGAACCTGTCATGCTTGAAATGCACGGGATTGATATCTCAAAGATTCAATGCCTGATCGTAAAGAGTCGCGGTCATTACCGTGCTGGTTTTGATGAGTTCTTTTCTGATGAGCAGATTATGGATGTGGATAGCCCTGGGTTGACTACGCCTAATTTGAAGCGCTTAAGCTTCAAGGCTTTGCCTAGACCTGTGTGGCCCATCGATGATGAGGTGGTTTGGAAAGAGCCTGCTTGGGCCTGAGACGTGAATGCAAATCTAAGTCTGATGATCGAATGTTGATCCTTCGCGAGGAGGGAAGAGGA
>CAIZGG010000223.1 GCA_903932425.1 uncultured beta proteobacterium
CACCTTAAGTCAATCTTGACCGCCATTGCTGATCTTGACACCCCACCCCGGAAAACTAAACCAGGGCAGGGGACAAAATTTCGATCCTATTCTTCAGTGGCCTCTGGTGCTTCAGCAGCAACAGGAGCATCTTCGAATGGGTTTGCCTGCTGACGGGCGGCTTCGCGTTCTGCCGCTTCGAAAGCTTCTTTGTCTTTACGCGCAACGTGGTAAGCCATTCCGGTACCTGCTGGAATCAAACGACCCACAATGACGTTTTCTTTCAAGCCGCGCAACTCATCACGCTTGCCCATAATGGCAGCCTCGGTAAGAACGCGGGTGGTTTCCTGGAAGGACGCCGCTGAAATAAACGAATCGGTCGACAACGAGGCTTTAGTAATACCAAGCAGAATGTTGTCGTATGTAGCTGGCCGTTTACCAGCAGCTTCCATGCGATCATTTTCATTCAGCAACTCGGCACGTTCAACCTGCTCGCCCGTGATAAACGAGGTATCGCCTGCATCAACGATATTGATACGACGCAACATCTGGCGAACAATCACCTCGATGTGTTTGTCGTTAATCTTCACGCCTTGCAAACGATAAACGTCTTGCACTTCGTCTACGACGTAAGTCGCCAAACGCTCGATACCTTGTAGACGCAAAATGTCGTGTGGATCGGCTGGGCCGTCAACGATCATCTCGCCTTTATTGACCACTTGGCCGTCATGCACGAGCACCTGTTTCTCTTTTGGAATCAAGAACTCATTGGCTTCGCCGTCAAGGTCAGTAATGACCAGACGTTGTTTGCCCTTAGTGTCTTTACCAAACGAAACCGTGCCAGTAATGTCAGCCAGCATGCCAGCGTCTTTCGGTGAGCGCGCTTCAAACAGTTCAGCAACACGTGGCAAGCCGCCAGTAATGTCGCGGGTCTTTTGCGATTCTTGTGGAATACGCGCCAAGACTTCACCCACCTGAACTTGCTGACCGTCGCGCACAGTAATCAATGCGCCAACAGGGAAAGAAATGTTCACTGAGTGATCTGTACCAGCGATTTTGACCTCTTCGCCGGTTTCACCAATCAGTTTGATCTGTGGGCGCATCGCAACTTTGCCACCACGCGTTTTAGGCGTAATCACAACGAGCGTTGACAAGCCAGTCACATCATCAACCTGCTTGGCGACGGTACCGCCTTCTTCGATATTTTCAAAGCGCACAGCACCTGCGTACTCAGAAACAATCGGACGAGTCAGAGGATCCCAAGTTGCCAAACGAGCACCGGCCTTTAGCACATCGCCGTCTTGAACTTGCAGGGTTGCACCGTAAGGCACTTTATGACGCTCGCGTTCGCGATCGTTATCGCCGTAAATCACCAACTCGCCAGAACGCGAAATCGCAACGCGCTCTTTCTTGGGATTGGTGACATAGCGCATTGTGCTCGCAAAACGCACCACACCGTTTGATTTGGTTTCAACGCCGCTGGCCATGGCCGAGCGAGACGCTGCACCACCGATGTGGAACGTGCGCATCGTCAACTGCGTACCAGGCTCACCGATTGACTGTGCAGCAATCACACCGACAGCTTCGCCGACGTTAACCAGATAGCCACGACCTAAGTCGCGGCCGTAGCAATGTGCACATAGACCGTGACGTGTTTCGCATGTAAGCGGTGTACGTACGCGAACCTCGTCAACGCCGAGCTTATCGATGTAATCGACGAGGTCTTCATCAAGCAAGGTGCCTTGATGAATCGCTGTCTCTTGCGTGTCAGGGTTCACGATATCTACGGCAGCAACGCGGCCTAAGATACGCTCGCGCAAGGGTTCGATCACTTCACCGCCCTCGACCAACGCCTTCATGGTGTAGCCCTGGGTCGTGCCGCAATCGCTGATGGTAATCACCAAATCTTGCGTCACATCAACCAGACGACGTGTCAGGTAACCAGAGTTTGCCGTCTTCAACGCGGTATCAGCCAAGCCTTTACGAGCGCCGTGGGTTGAAATGAAGTACTGAAGCACGTTCAGTCCTTCGCGGAAGTTAGCCGTAATCGGTGTTTCGATGATCGAGCCATCAGGCTTAGCCATCAGACCGCGCATGCCCGCCAACTGACGAATCTGTGCCGCTGAACCACGAGCGCCAGAGTCGGCCATCATGTAAATCGAGTTAAACGATTCTTGACGGACGTTATCACCGTGACGATCAACAACCGGCTCAGTTGCAAGCTGTTCCATCATGGCTTTACCCACTTTGTCACCGGCCTTGCCCCAAATATCCACCACGTTGTTGTAACGCTCTTGTGACGTCACCAAACCTGACGAATACTGCTTGTCAATTTCTTTGACTTCGCGCGTTGCCTCGGCAAGGATTTCGACCTTAGCGGCTGGGATCAACATATCGCCCATCGCAATCGAAATACCACCGCGCGTTGCCAAACGGAAACCCGCTTGCATCAGCTTGTCGGCAAAAATCACTGTGTCGCGCAAACCGCAACGACGGAATGATTGGTTAATCAGACGTGAAATTTCTTTCTTTTTCAACGCACGGTTCAACACCGAGAAGGGCAGACCGCGTGGCAGGATTTCAGACAGCATGGCACGACCAACCGTCGTCTCTACGCGCTGAACCCCTTCACTCCACTCGTCTTTACCTTCACGCGTCCACTCGGGCAGGCGCACAGTAATGCGTGTCTGCAAAGTGACTTCGCGGTTATCGTATGCGCGATGCACCTCGGCGACATCAGCCAAGAACATGCCTTCGCCCTTGCCGTTTGTGCGCTCACGCGTCGCGTAATAAAGACCCAACACGATATCTTGTGAAGGAACGATTGATGGTTCACCGTTCGCTGGGAACAATACGTTGTTCGATGCAAGCATC
>CAIZGG010000224.1 GCA_903932425.1 uncultured beta proteobacterium
CGACCCATCAACGCACAGATCAAGAGAAATGCTCTGAACAGCTCGACAGACTTATCCGTGAAGAGTCTGTCACGCCTTTTAACCTCGCAACCGAGCCCGCCTTTCGAGCGCGACTGTTTACGCTCAATGCGCAAGAGCATGTACTGATGCTTACCATGCATCATCATGCGGGGGATGGCATGTCATGGGGCATTATCGCTCAAGAGCTTAAGCTCGCGTACGCAGCCTTAAGCATTCAGCAGGTACCGCAGTTGCCTGAGTTGCCCATTCAATACAGTGACTGGGCACGCTGGCAAAAAGCCGTGCTTGAAAAGAAACTGGCCACAAAGCTTAAACGCTCTAAAGACAGACTCCGTGACATACCAGAAGTACTGACATTACCACTCGATCATCTGCGCAACCCAGATCGAGCACATCGAGCTGGCTATGTTCATGTCAGCCTTTCAGGCAAATTAACCCTAGGTTTAGAAAAATTAGCGCAATCAACGCAGACGACTTTTTTTACCGTATTACTCGCCGCTTACGGCGCCATGCTCAGTCGTGTCGCAGGGCAATCGACAGTGGTCATCGGGTCTCCCGTGTCGGGTAGAACGCGCACTGAGACAGAGCAAATAGTTGGATTTTTTCTCAACACCTTAGCAATACCCATCTCACTTCACGCCGGGAACACAGCTCGCGAACTCATCAGCCAAACAAAAAAACAGGTTGAATTAGCGTTAGCGGACCAAGACCTACCCTTCGAGTTACTAGTTGAAGAGCTTGGGGTTGCACGTTCTCTGGATCACACCCCAATATTTCAAACGATGCTTTCGTTTCAAAACCAAGGTGCTGCTGATTTTTCTTTAGAAGGTACGACGTCAGAAATCATACCTGTCGGCTTGGCGACGACAAAATTCGATCTGACACTTGCGCTCGAACCCTTACCAACGGGCGAGGTAGCGGGAGTATTTGAATACGACGCCGATCTTTTCGATCAAGAGAGTGTAGAAAGCTGGGCAAAGTGTTTGATCAATCTCACCGAAGCGATGATCGCGCGCACGGATGTCCCTTTGCTAGCGCTACCCATGCTCGACGACACAGAGCGCGCGACGATCATTCGCGAATCCTGGGGGGCGCAGGTTGAACTCTGCGCACAACCGCATCACCTACCCGCACTGTTTGCAGCGCAACGCGAGCGCACGCCCGAGGAGACGGCACTCCTGTTCGAGCACAACGGCAGTCAGGCAAGTCTGAGCTTTGCTCAGCTCGATGCCCAAGCCAATCAGCTTGCCCGTTATATCCTGTCTAAAGGGATCGGCGCAGATCAGATCGTGGCGATTTTGTTAGACCGCTCACCACAAATGATTGTGGCAATGCTTGCCGTGCTCAAGGCCGGCGCAACCTACCTGCCGCTCGACCCAGAGCACCCTGCTTCGCGCCTGCAGTTCATGCTGCAAGACAGTCAAGCCTGCCTGTTACTCACAACCACCGCACGCGCACAGACCCTCTTGACCCAAGAGTTAGGGGCTGCGGGAATGCGTGCGAACACACAGGCTAGCGCCTGGCCCGAATACCTAGACCTCTTTGAGCCTGAAGTACAACGCTCTTTGCAAGCCCTATCGACGCACGAGATTTCTCCTCAAGAGCGCACGGGCCCGGTTTTACCCGAGCATCTCGCCTACCTGATTTACACCTCGGGGTCGACGGGTACTCCGAAGGGTGCAGGCAACACGCACCACGCCGTGGTCAACCGCTTGCTCTGGATGCAGGACACCATGCAGCTAGGCGGGCGCGACCGTGTCTTACAAAAAACGGCCATCGGCTTTGATGTCGCAGTCTGGGAATGGTTTTTGCCTTTGATGACCGGTGCTGCACTGGTGATCGCTCGGCCAGACGGCCAAAAAGACCCTGCCTATCTCAAAGCCGTGATTCAACAGCATCGCGTCAGCGTGCTGCACTTTGTGCCCTCGATGTTGGCGGTGTTTCTCGAAGCGCTCGAAGCGGGGGACTGCGGCTCGTTGACGCAAATCGTCACCAGTGGCGAGGCCTTGAGCGGTGCTGTGCAAGCGCAGACCTTTGCGCGTCTGCCGCACACTCGACTCTGGAACCTCTACGGCCCGACTGAAGCGGCGATTGATGTCTCGGTCTGGCCCTGTCGCGCGCAAGACGGCACAGCAACCCCACCGATCGGCGTGCCGATCTGGAACACCCAACTCTACATTCTGGATGCCACGCTCGAGCCCTTGCCTCAGGGCGTGATGGGAGAGCTCTATATCGCAGGCACTGGCTTGGCACGGGGTTATCTGGGGCGCAGCGCCTTGACCGCAGAGCGTTTTATTGCCTGCCCCTTGGGAGCACCCGGTGCACGCATGTACCGCACTGGCGATCTAGCCCGCAGGCGTGCGGACGGGGCGATCGAGTATCTCGGGCGTGCTGATGATCAGGTTAAAGTGCGTGGCTATCGCATCGAGCTCGGCGAGATCGAAGCCGTTTTACTCGAACAGAACCCAGCGCTCGCTCAAGTCGCGGTGATCACCCGCATGATTCAGGGCGACCAGCGCCTAATCGCCTATCTGGTCGCGCGCGCGGGTCAAGCTGCGGGTCAAGCTGCCGGTCAAGCTGCGGGTCAAGCTGCGGGTCAAGCTCTACCTGACACGGCCAACCTACGCACGGCACTACTGGGTGCCTTGCCCGACTACATGGTGCCCGCTTATTTTGTTTCGCTTGAAGCCTTACCGCTCAGCGCCAATGGCAAGCTCGATCGACGCGCACTGCCCGAGCCCGTCATACAAAGCACCACGCAAGCGTATCGCGCGCCACGCAACGAAGCCGAAGCCCTGCTCTGCAAACTCTTCGCCGAGATTACAGGCGCGCAAAACGTGGGCATCGATGATGGCTTCTTTGCACTCGGGGGTCACTCACTTTTAGCGATGCGTTTGATTGCCAGACTACGCCAAGAGGCGGGCCAAACTCTTACGCTACGCACCTTATTTGATTACCATACCCCCGAGTTACTGGCGCCACATCTCGAAGCCACAGGCCACGACGCAGAGGTTCAACTCAGTGCGGGCATGGGTCGAATCGACGAACACACCGTCGCCCTCTCCTACGGTCAAACCAG
>CAIZGG010000225.1 GCA_903932425.1 uncultured beta proteobacterium
CATCAAGCGTCATAAGTGGGCGCGAACCTGGCTAATCAGAGTAAGCTGCTCTTCGTGCCGAATAAACTGACCGAGTTCAACCCGTAAGTCAGCCTGTCTGATAGTGAAGGTTTTTGAACCCGCAACTGGGGGATCAAGTTTGACCCACTCAGCGTTCAGCTCATACAGAGTTTCTTTTTGACCAATTAACGTCTTTACCAAAACATGTTTATCGTTCACTTCGATCGTTTCGTGATCTAACGCATGCCTGCAATACATTAAAAAGCCAACCGTGACCGCAGTGATCTCTATGGCCGTAAAAATGAGAACAACCCAGACGCCAACTAAAAAGAAACCGGTTGCTACGATCAAAGACAGACAGACTAACGCAAGATAGAAATTGAATAACTGCGTTGGCGTCAGAGCGCAGTTCTTTCGCATTTGCCAACGCTTCATGTTCGTTTCAATAACCACTCAATAACCAAGCTAAGGGCGAAAAATCGTCTTAAATTTTTATGTATTAACGACTGAAATGGCGAGGGCAGTCACGCAGGACACTACGGGTCGTAGCGTCTGTGCAGAGTATATTGCGAATTGAACTTACTTGAATCATCAAGAGTGGTTGCTAACTGAGCTAGATAGTGATCCCTCTTCAAGGAACGCTTTGGGACGTTAAACGATGTGCAGCCACTACAAGCCCGTTACCCATATCAACCAATTGCGCCATGCCTTCGGGCTAGGCCCACTTGAGGAAATCGGCAAGCCTGACATGTGGCCCGGTTACGAGGGGCTGTTCATACGCCCTCACCCGCACGCCGATGTGGGTGACGAGGCCGTCCCCGCTCGCGAGGCGCTGACGGGTCACTGGGGATTGATTCCTCATTGGTCTAAAGATGGCAAGGTCAAAGGCACCTTCAATGCCCGCAGTGAAACCATCGCCGAAAAGCCCACATTTCGTGATGCTTGGAAAAAAGGTCAGCGCTGCATTATTCCGGCGATTTCAGTGTTTGAGCCCGATTGGCGCTCGGGCAAAGCCGTCGCTGCCGAGGTGTCACGTGCGGATGGCGAGCCGATGGGGATTGCGGGGATATGGTCAGCGTGGCGCTCACCTGCTGGCTGGGTAGAAAGCTACACCATGCTCACCGTCAACGCAGATGATCACGCGGTGTTTAAGTTGCTACATAAGCCGCAAGACGAAAAACGTATGGTGGTGATCTTGAACCCTGACAGCTATGAGACCTGGCTGAAAGGAACTCAGTCAGACATCACGCCGCTCATTAGGCAATGCCCGGCTGAGGTTCTTCAGTTTCACAGCCAGGTAGCGCAAGCAACCCCCAGCCTAATTTAAACTCGAGGTAATTTCACTCGAAGCTATTTGACTCAGATCCAACACAAGCGAGATCGACGGGCCATCGGAAACTCGCGACAGCGATTTGATGACACTCAACTGAGCGGTGCCCGGTCTGCCTTGGATGCGGCCGGCGCTAACGACTCCTACAGGGTCAAATCAAGGGGATGGGCTTCCAGCGTTTCAGGATGCCACATCCGGCGAGGCAAATCGAGTATATCGCCCCGTAGACATGCAGGCCAATGGCCGGTTCTGTACCCAGGCACTCGGCAACATGCACAGTGTCGGCGAGCATTGGCAAAATCGAGCCGCGCGTGAGCG
>CAIZGG010000226.1 GCA_903932425.1 uncultured beta proteobacterium
CAACTGCGCGCGCCTGGGCTACGTGCATGCGGGCGACAAGCTTGGCTTGTTTGCACAACTCGATGCCCTACTTGATATTGGGCGTGACGTGCTTGAAAAGAAACGTGTCGTGGTGCAGCACTATATCGATGAGGGGCTTTATCCCTACACCAAGCGCTACCTCGGCACACTACGCAATCACTTCAGCACCCTAGGCGTCAATGGCATCAATGAGATGATCCGAAATTTCAGCCATGATCAACACGATATCACGACGCCAACAGGCCATACTCTTGCGCTTGAACTGCTCGATCATGTCAGAGCACGGATGACTGAGTTTCAAGAAGCCACTGGGCACTTGTACAACCTTGAGGCGACGCCTGCCGAAGGCACCACCTATCGCTTCGCCCGTGAAGACAAGAAGCGCTGGCCCAATATCAGTCAGGCCGGCACACCTGAGCAGCCCTATTACACCAACTCAAGTCAGTTACCGGTTGGCTATACCGACGACCCGTTCGCAGCGCTAGAGATGCAAGAGGCCTTGCAATCGCGCTACACCGGCGGCACGGTGCTGCACTTGTACATGAACGAGGCCATTTCGTCGGCACAAGCCTGTAAGCAACTAGTACACCGCGCGTTGGCGGGGTTTCGCTTGCCTTACATCACCATTACGCCAACCTTCTCGATTTGTCCCAAGCACGGCTATTTATCAGGCCATCATGAGTTTTGTCCAAAGTGCGATGAGGTCTTGCTCAACGAGCAACGCCTTGAAGCGAACGCCTAACGATTCAACTACCACCCAACTGCTCGTCTACTGCTCAATGATTCGACCACCTCTCCATGATTTATTTGCTGCTGAATTATTCACCCACGACTTAACCTGGAGTCATCACATGACGAATCTTTCTGAAGTTTTGCATTTTCAACAACCTGTCGTTGCACTGGATCAGGCACGTCGCACGCAGTGCGAGGTCTGGACTCGTGTGATGGGCTATCACCGCCCCGTGACGTCTTTTAATACCGGCAAGCAGGGAGAATTTAATGAACGACTATTTTTTAACGAACCTCAGCCACGTTAAGCGCACCCCAAGCATTGGGGGTTTCGTCCCCTTTTCAACTGTCGACTGGCCCGGTGAACTCGCGGCTGTGGTATTTGTTGCAGGCTGTCCATGGGCTTGTCATTACTGCCACAACCCGCACCTGCAGCAACGCTGCGGGGCGTTGTCTTGGGATAGCATCCTGCAAACGCTGCAAAAGCGCGTGGGTCTGCTCGATGGGGTAGTCTTTTCAGGTGGCGAGCCCCTTAACGACCCACTTTGCACGCGACTCATTCGTCAGACTAAAGCGTTAGGGTTTAAGGTTGCGGTCCACACGGCAGGCATCTACCCGCTGCGCCTGCGTGAGGCTCTACCAAGCCTAGATTGGGTAGGCTTAGACATCAAGACGAGACCTGCGGGCTATCCTGCCCTGACTGGCCGAAACAGAAGCGCAGAGCCTGTACAACAGTGTCTAGAAGCATTGCTCGCCTGGAGCGGAACGTTTGAATGCCGCACCACTTGGCATCCCTCTTGGTTAACAGAAACAGCTTTACTTGATTTGGCGCAAAGCCTCGCGGCCCAAGGTGTGCGGAAATATGCTGTCCAGCGTTCTCGCAGCGTAGTCCATTCTTTGCCTGTCGCTGAATTGAGCCTCTTAGCCCGCACAAGGCTACAAGGCCTGTTTGAAACATTTTCTTATAGGTAAGCCTTTATGACCAAGCAACTTGATGTCTGCGAACTGTTGGCTCGCTCACCGCTCTTTGCCTCGTTAAACCGAACTTGGTGTGAAATTTTAGCGAGCTCATCGCAGATACACCGTCTTCTGAAGAATCAATATTTATACCGGCGCGGCGATACAGCCACTGGTGTCTATCTCGTTGCCTTCGGTCAAATCAAGGCCTCGATCCCAGTTGCACGAAGCCGTCACGGCAAGGTAATTGAGATGTTTGGCGCAGGCGACTCATTTGGTGAAACGCTGATGCTATTAAATCACCCACACGTCGTTGACGCACAAGCGCTTGATGATAGCGTGGTCATCTGGCTTGATAAGCGAGATATCGAACAGATTCTTTCGCTCGAAGCCGAATTTGCTGTGAAGATGCTAAAAAATGTCTCGCTTCGTTTTGAAACTCTCTTACACGATATCGAGACAGTCAGCACGCACAGCGCCAGTGAACGCGTTGCCGACTATCTATTAAAACAACCTCGACAAGGTACACAAACACAACTGAAATTCAGTAAATGTCTGATCGCTTCGCGCTTAGGCTTGCAGGCCGAGAGTCTGTCGCGCGCACTACAACGCTTAACAAAAGATCATCTGATTTCGGTTCAAGGCTCGCAGGTCGAGATCTTGAATGAGCAAGGCTTATTACAGCTCAATCAATCTAATCACTGAGGCGACTTAGCGTCTGACCAGCCGTGTTCAACCGCGTAAATGGCTGCTTGAACGCGGTTGTTCACACCAAGTTTCTTCAAGATGCTCTGCAAATGTATCTTGACTGTGCTCTCGGCCACATCCAGTTTTCGAGCGATTTCTTTATTGGATAACCCAAGCGCCAGTTGGGCCAGCATTTCACCTTCGCGGGGTGTGAGCTTTTTTATCTCGTTTACCGCTAGCGATTCGGGCTTACGAAAACTTGCCACCAGCTTAGCCGTCATCTCAGGTGAAATCACAGCGTCAGACCGCATGACCTTACGTAACGACTCAAGCAAATAGTCAGCATCAATATTTTTGAGCAAATAACCCGCAGCACCTTTTTTCAGTGCCAAGGCCAAATCCTCTGCATCTTCAGACACTGTTAGTAACACGACGTGACACGCAGGGCATTCTTGCAAGATCAACCCAAGAGCATCTAGACCAGACACACCCGGCATGTGCAAATCTAGCAGCACGATGTCAGGCTTGAGCTCTTTGGCACGCTTGACTCCCTCAAGCCCATCAGCGGCTTCGCCAATCACCTCAAAATCGTGATTACGTTGCAACAATAAGCGAATGCCACTACGAAACAATGTGTGATCATCCACGAGCAGAACCCGAATCGGTGTGCTCATCGTCAAGCCGCTACGCGTTCGTGATGAGCCAGGCGCAACTGTACGAGCGTGCCACGGGCATCACTAACAACAGCAAAATGAGCTCCTAGTCGAGCAGCACGCTCTTGCATGATGGTTAATCCGACACGCTGCTCGGGCTCAAGGCTGGAGGCTGACAAGTCAAAACCACAGCCATCATCTTGCACACTCAATACAAAATCCTGTGCATTATTTAGAATGACCTTCACTGCTTTCGCCTTTGCGTGCTTGCGAATATTTGACAATGCTTCTTGTACGATAAAGAGTAATTGCAACTGCTGCTCATCTGGCAAAGGTGCGCCCTGCCCCTCAACCTGAATCGAAACCGGAATCATTGTCTGGCGTGTAAAACGCTCGGCCACATGATGTAGGGTTTGATGCAAATCACCAGCCTCAAGTTTGATTCTAAAATTGAGCAATAGCTCACGGACATCATCGTAGCTTTCACGTAGCCCGGTTTTGATCATCTGCATACTTTCAAGGACTTCACTATCAGCGTTACGCTTCAGCGAATCTTCAAGCATTTGAACCTGTAGTTTCAAAAAGTTTAGCCCTTGTGCGATTGAATCATGCAAGCCTTGTGCTACCAGATTGCGCTCTTGGGCTACCGCAAGCTCTCGGGTACGCGCCAGAAGCCGCTGATTTTCAACCGCCACCCCAAGGTGCTGACCAACTGAGTCAAACAGTCGTCGGTCATCGCCAGAGAACTCCCGCGGTTCAGCGAAGTGCAAGGTGTAACTGCCCAAGGTCGCTGCACCACTCGTGATTTGTGCGATCGCAATTGAATTAAAGCCCTCTTCACGGCACAAATAATGCTGCTCGACTGGTAATTTACGAAAATCATGCAATTGAGTTTCGCCAAGTGCTACGGCTTCGCCACACAAACAATCGCCTGTATGCACGCACTGCTCGACTTGAATAAAGTTAGGCGATAGCCCTTGATGCACGGTCAAGTGCAGATTATTTTGTCGCGGATCTAAAATACGTACCGTACCACCATCGGCATCAAAATACTCGACTAGTTTTTTTAAAAAACCAGCGCAACGCTGCTCAAGCTCGCCGGGCTGACTGAGGTATGACGAGAAGTCGTATAAGGTACTGAGCGCACGATTTTGCCGCGCAAGCTGCAAGGTTTTTTGCGACACACGGTCTTCAAGATCGGCATAAAGCGCTTTGAGTTGCGCGGCCATATCGTTAAAGCCCGAGGCAAGCTCGCCAAATTCGTCACGACCTTCAATAGGCACTTGCACCGAGAAGTTTCTAGCAGTCATTTGTGCGATACCTGCCTGCAAAGCCTGTACCGGTCGAATCACCCAGCCGTACAACAGATAAATAATTGCAACGCTACCTACCAGCATCATCACGATCAGCGCAAGCTGAGAACCGCGCAGGTAGGTCGTGGTACGGCTATTTTCGCTTTCAATACGCGACACCAGCTGATCAGTTTGCTCGACAAATCGAGGAAGCTCTTGTAGATACAACGACACGGCAGGCGCGCGTGATATTTCGTCGTGAGTGACTGCAAGCAAAGCCGGCAATAACGTTGTGTTCCAGAGCAGCGTCACACGAGCAAACTGCTCTTGAACAGCTAGACTGCTAGGCATACGTAACGGTCGTTGTGGATCACCCTCACGCAAGCTCGCAAGGGTCTGAGCCAGGGCTTGTTGCTGACGACGCAGTACCTCAATGTCTGCTGCACTCTGAGTACTTAACTGGCTCAGGGTCAGGCCGAGTCGTACCGACTGCACGCGCAAACTGCCGGAGTCGTTGATCGCAGCAGCCGCACCTTCAAGCGCCCACGATAACCATAAGGTGCCAAGCACCATCGCCAACCCAAACACTAAACCGGCAAGCGAGACTGACACGAGGCGTACGCCGAGTTTGTGATTTCGTCCAAGCGAGGGAGGCCAAGTCAGTGCCAAACGCAGACCTCCTTGAACAAGTTTGATTTCACCCATTATCACCGATGCTAGCGCGAAAAGAGATAAATCAGCACGCTCTAGTACGAAAGAACTAGGTGACCCCTCTCTGATGCCTGACTATCCTCCAACCAGCGGCCAATAGGCACGAGCCTCGCCAACTCCTAGTCTTTGTCTTGTCGCCTTCACAACCTTCAAGACACACGATGAGCTCTCACACTCGCACTGCCACGATGGTACTCACCTCTAGCACCTTGGCCTTTACGATCTGCTTTGCCGTCTGGATGATGTTTGCAGTCATCGGCATCCCGATCAAAAAGCAACTTGGTCTGAACGAGACTGAATTTGGCCTGCTCGCTGCAATGCCAGTGCTGACCGGCTCGTTGATACGCGTTCCACTCGGGATCTGGACCGATCGCTTTGGCGGACGCGTCGTATTTTTTCTGCTGATGCTAAGCACCGTTGCACCAATCTGGCTGATGTCTTACGCCACCGAGTACTGGCACTTTTTAGCGATTGGTTGCTTCGTCGGTTTAGCTGGTGGTTCGTTTTCGGTTGGCACGCCTTATGTCGCACGCTGGTTTCCAAAAAATCGTCAAGGTCTGGCGATGGGTATCTTTGGCGCGGGAAACTCGGGCTCTGCACTCACTAAATTTATCGCACCAGCACTGATCGCCGCAGCAGCGGGTGCCTGGACGATCGTCCCGCAGGTGTATTCAGTCGCGATGCTGATCACCGCTGTGCTGTTCTGGATATTTTCAAGTACGAATCCCGCTCACAACATATCTTCGGGAGCCACGTTTTCACAGCAACTCGTGATGCTGAAAAATCCTAGGGTCTGGCGCTATTGCCAGTACTACTCGGTCGTGTTTGGCGGCTATGTGGCTCTAGCCTTATGGATGACAAAGTATTACGTCGGTGAATATGGTTTTGATATGCAAAAAGCAGCACTACTCGCTGCAGTTTTTTCACTACCGGGCGGCGTACTGCGTGCGCTCGGCGGTTGGGTATCAGACCGCTATGGCGCTTATCACACCACGTGGTGGGTCATGTGGGTGTGTTGGGTAGCATTTTTTTTGCTCAGCTATCCGCAAACTAATTTTACGGTCATGACGGTGAATGGGCCTCGTGACTTTTTTATTGGCCTGACCCCGACCATCTTCACAACGTTGCTCTTTATTGTGGGGATCGCCATGGCTATTGGCAAAGCATCAGTCTTTAAATTTATTTCAGATGAGTTTCCAGACAATATCGGAGCTGTCTCTGGGGTAGTCGGTTTAGCGGGCGGACTCGGTGGTTTTGTGCTGCCGATTATGTTTGGGGCGATGGTAGATCTGACGGGAGTGCGTTCGTCGAGTTTCATGCTGCTCTATGGCACCGTTTGCGTATCGCTGGTCTGGATGCACTTCAGTTTCAGGAAGGAAAGTGATGGCTCAACTGGCAGCGAGCCAACCAAAGCTCGCTCAGACCCTGGACTGTTACTTCATTCATAACTTCACACTCGTAATCGGAGTACGCCATGTCTTCACGCTACGTTCTTACCCGCTGGGAACCCGAACAACCAGAGTTCTGGAAAACAGAGGGACACCGTATTGCCCAACGTAATCTCTGGCTGTCGATTCCAGCGCTCATGCTGGCCTTCAGCGTTTGGATGCTGTGGTCGGTGGTCGTGGTGAATCTGAATAAGGCTGGCTTTCATTTCAGCAAGAACCAAATGTTTTGGTTAACCGCCTTACCCGCCTTATCTGGCGCCACACTCCGCATTTTTTATTCTTTTTTAATCCCAATCTTTGGCGGGCGCCGCTGGACTGCGCTTTCGACAGCAAGCCTGTTACTCCCGGCGCTCGGCATGGGGTTTGCGCTGCGCGATACGAGCACAACCTACCCAACTCTTTTAGTGTTGGCGTTGCTGTGCGGACTAGGAGGTGGCAATTTCAGCTCTTCGATGGCAAACATTAGTTTCTTTTTTCCAAAGTCTCAAAAAGGGCTTGCCACGGGCTTGAATGCCGGCATTGGCAATCTAGGGGTCTCGGTCGTGCAATTCGTGACGCCCTTCATCATCTCTATTGGAGTCTTCGGTGCCTTTGGTGGTGCCGGTCACGCCTATACGGCTAACGGCGTTACGCAAACGCTTTGGTTACAAAACGCCGGCTTTATTTGGGTACCGTTTATTGCACTCGCTTCACTTGCTGCGTGGTTTGGCATGAACGACATCGCAGATGCCAAAGCTTCGTTTGTTGATCAGGCTGTGATCTTCAAGCGCAAACACAATTGGTTGATGTGCTGGCTGTATCTGGGGACGTTTGGCTCCTTCATAGGGTTTTCAGCAGGTCTGGCGCTATTGACGCAGTCGCAGTTCCCCAACGTCAATCCAACAAAGTATGCGTTTCTTGGGCCACTTGTTGGCGCCATAGTGCGTCCGGTAGGCGGCTGGGTATCCGACAAAGTGGGCGGAGCTCGCGTCACTCTCTGGACCTTCATTGGAATGATGCTCGCCGTGCTTGGAGTGATGTATTTTTTACCCAGCCAGGGCAGCACCGGCAACTTCACTGGCTTTCTGACTCTATTCATTATTTTGTTTGCGCTCACCGGAATCGGTAACGGTTCGACTTTCCGAATGATTCCAGTGATTTTTTTAAACGATCGACAACAGTGCGCAAACTCAGATCTTGCATCGCAAAAGCAAGCAATGATTGATGGCAGCAAAGAGTCTGCAGCGGTCTTGGGATTTTCAGGCGCAATTGGTGCGTATGGGGGGTTCTTTATCCCAAAAAGTTTTGGTACCTCAATCGATCTTACGGGTACCCCACACGCAGCCCTGTTCTGCTTTGTGCTGTTTTATTTCAGTTGTGTCGCGGTCACCTGGTTGTGGTACGCGCGCAGCAAAGCGCCGATGCCGTGTTAACAGCCAGATTAGCCCGCGTCTGAACTTTGCTTTTTGTTAACCACCTTCAAAATAAATACTAATAGCACCTACTTTAAAGAAATTCGGTTTCAACCAAAAAGCGTTTCACCAGTTTTAAAACCGTATTGCAACACGCTCTTGAAACCGTCAAAACTTAGTGGGTCGCCATACTGGAGCTCAGTCATGAGTCATTTTTTAGACCGCTTAAACTTTTTTTCACGTACAACAAGCACCTTTTCAGACAACCACGGTGCCGTGGTCAATGAAGATCGCACTTGGGAAAACGCCTACCGACAACGTTGGCAGCACGACAAAGTCGTACGCTCAACCCACGGGGTCAATTGCACCGGCTCTTGCTCGTGGAAGGTCTACGTCAAAAGTGGCTTGATCACCTGGGAGACCCAACAGACGGACTACCCACGTACTCGCCCCGATCTACCGAATCATGAGCCACGCGGCTGTCCTCGTGGGGCTTCGTATAGTTGGTATGTGTACTCAGCCCAGCGCGTCAAACACCCCATGATGCGCGGGCGCCTCATGGAGATGTGGCGCGAGGCACGCCTCACCATGGACCCCATCGCGGCATGGGCGCACATCAGTCAAAACCCCGAGCGCGCCAAGCGCTACAAAAGCGTTCGCGGTTTAGGGGGCTTTGTGCGGGCAGACTGGGACACCGTCACTGAAATGATCGCGGCGGCCAACGCTTACACCATTAAAGAGTTTGGCCCGGATCGCGTGATTGGCTTTTCACCTATTCCAGCCATGTCAATGGTGTCTTACGCAGCGGGTTCGCGTTATCTGAGCCTGATCGGTGGGGTGTGCCTGAGCTTTTATGATTGGTACTGCGATTTACCGCCCGCAAGCCCACAGGTCTGGGGCGAGCAAACCGATGTGCCTGAATCGGCCGATTGGTACAACTCAACGTACTTGATGGTGTGGGGCTCAAACGTTCCGCAAACTCGCACGCCTGATGCGCATTTTTACACTGAGGTTCGCTACAAGGGCACCAAGACCGTCGCCATTTCAAGTGACTATGGCGAGATGGTTAAGTTTGGCGATATCTGGTTGGCACCCAAACAAGGTACTGACGCTGCATTAGCCATGGCCATGGGTCATGTGATTCTCAAAGAGTTTCACTTGAGCGGCAAGTCTGAATACTTTAGCAACTATGCCAGGCAATACACCGATATGCCTATGCTGGTGTTATTAAAAGAGCATAACGATCAATGGGCACCCGATCATTTCTTACGCGCCTCGCACTTAATCAACAATCACGGCGAAACCAATAACCCTGACTGGAAGACTCTACTGCTTGATGCGTTGAGCGGCGAATTGGTCGTGCCAAATGGGGCGATTGGTTTGCGCTGGGGCGAAGGCAAGGTGAACGAAGGTGCACAAGTTGGGCGCTGGAATCTTGAGAAAAAAGATGCCGCCTCAGGCCGAGAGGTTGAGCCTACGCTTACGCTACTTGAACAGCACGATGAAGTCGTCGGCGTCGCGTTTCCGTACTTTGGCGGCGAACACGACGAACTGTTAGTGCGTAACGTACCGGTCAAAACGCTGACCCTCGCCGACGGTAGCCTTGCACGGGTTGCAACCGTCTATGACTTGCAAATGGCGAACTACGGCATCGACCGAGGCTTAGGCGGTGGTAACGTGGCCTCTAACTACGAACAAGACATCCCCTACACCCCAGCCTGGCAACAAAAGCACACCACCGTTAAACCAGAACTAGTGATTCAGGTCGCGCGTGAGTTTGCGCAAAACGCCCACGACACCGAGGGCAAATCGATGATCATCGTAGGGGCCGCGCTAAACCATTGGTACCACATGGATATGACGTATCGCGGCATCATCAACCTATTGATGATGTGCGGCTGTGTTGGAAAAAGCGGCGGAGGGTGGGCCCATTATGTTGGTCAAGAGAAATTGCGGCCTCAATTTGGTTGGGCACCGCTGGCGTTTGCCTTAGATTGGTCGCGCCCTCCACGCCAAATGAATGGCACAAGCTTCTTTTACGCCCACACCAGTCAGTGGCGTCATGAGAAGCTGCACATCGATGAAATTTTGGCACCTACCGCTGAGGCTAAAAAATACGCACAGCTCAGCATGCTAGATTTGAACGCAAAGTCTGAACGCATGGGGTGGCTGCCCTCAGCGCCTCAGTTAAAAACCAACCCGCTTGACATAGTCGCTGCCGCTGCAGCGGCAGGACAAGACCCAGTCGCCTTTGCCACTGAGAAATTAAAGAACGGCACGCTCAGTATGAGCTGCGACGAACCCGACGCACCAGAGAATTTTCCGCGCAATATGTTTGTTTGGCGTTCAAATATTCTTGGCTCAAGTGGTAAGGGGCATGAGTACTTTTTGAAATACTTGCTCGGCACGCAAAATTCGTTATTCGCAGATGAGGCCGATGGCATCAAGCCTACCGAAGTAAAGGCGCACGCCGAGGCCGCCGAAGGCAAACTTGATCTGCTAGTCGTACTCGACTTCAGAATGAGCACCACCTGTCTGTATGGCGATATCGTGTTGCCTACCGCAACTTGGTACGAGAAAGATGATCTGAACACTTCAGACATGCACCCTTTTATTCACCCCCTTAGCGAGGCGGTCCAACCTTTATGGGAAAGCAAAACCGACTGGGAAATCTATAAGCTACTCGCCAAGAAGTTTAGTGAGATTGGCGGACCCTATCTGGGCACCCGTAAAGATTTAGTGCTGACACCGCTGATGCACGACACACCCGGCGAACTTGGTCAGCCTTTTGAGCCAAAAGATTGGAAGCACGGCGAGTGCGACTTAATCCCTGGTAAAACCGCACCCAACATGACCGTGGTTGAACGCGACTACACCCAGATTTATCACAAGTTCACCTCGGTTGGTCCGTTACTAGAAAAACTAGGAAATGGCGGCAAAGGCATTAGCTGGAATACTGAACACGAGGTACAAGAACTGAAAGGCATCAACAAGGGTGTCGCAACGGAAGGCATCAGCAAAGGACGCCCACGCTTAGACACTGCCATTGATGCGGCCGAAATGATTTTGACCTTTGCCCCAGAGACCAACGGGCATGTATCGGTCAAGGCGTGGGAAGCTCTATCCAAAATTACCGGACGTGACCATAGCCATATGGCGCGAGGTCGCGAACATGACAAGATTCGTTTTCGTGATGTGCAAGCCCAGCCACGCAAGATTATTTCGGCACCGACCTGGTCGGGCATCGAAAGCGAAGAAGTTAGCTACAACGCTGGCTATACAAATATTCACGAGTTGATACCGTGGCGCACGTTGACAGGTCGTCAACAGTTTTATCAGGATCATCGCTGGATGCTTGATTTTGGCGAGGGCTCGTGTGTTTACAAACCGGCGATCGACACCAAGACCATTAAACCGGTTTTGGGATTTAAACCCAATGGCGAAACTGAGTTGGTGCTCAACTGGCTCACGCCTCATCAAAAATGGGGCATCCATTCAACCTATTCAGACAACTTGCGCATGCTGACACTTAGTCGCGGCGGCCCACATGTCTGGATCTCTGAAAAAGAAGCCCGCAAAGCTGGCATCGTAGATAACGACTGGGTCGAAGTTTTTAATGTCAATGGCACCTTAACTGCACGTGTGGTGGTTAGCCAGCGCATCCCGGACGGCACTTGTTTGATGTACCACGCGCAAGAGAAAAATATCAACACGCCTGGGGCTCAGACGAGTGGGATGCGGGGTGGCATTCATAACTCAGTAACACGCACGGTGCTCAAGCCTACCCACATGATCGGTGGCTATGCCCAACAAGCCTGGGGCTTTAACTATTACGGCACAGTGGGAAGCAATCGCGACGAGTTCGTGGTGCTTCGAAAAATGAACAAAATTGAGTGGCTAGAAGGGCCTCTCGTCGAAGTCAAGGATTCATTATGAAAATTCGCGCACAGATCGGCATGGTATTGAACCTGGATAAGTGTATTGGCTGCCACACCTGTTCAGTCACTTGCAAAAATGTCTGGACCAGTCGGGATGGCGTTGAGTACGCCTGGTTCAATAACGTAGAAACCAAGCCCGGCATTGGCTATCCCAAAGAGTGGGAAAATCAAGAAAAGTGGCAAGGCGGTTGGGTTCGCAACAAAGCCGGCAAGCTCGAACCTCGCCAGGGTGGGCGCCTGAAGATTTTGACAAACATGCTGGCCAACCCAAACTTGCCAGCGATTGACGACTACTACGAGCCGTTCACGTTTGATTACGAGCATTTACAAAATGCCCCGTTGAGTGAAACG
>CAIZGG010000227.1 GCA_903932425.1 uncultured beta proteobacterium
AGCAACTAGGCGAAATCCTTTTTACAAAAATGCAGTTGCCAGTCGTGCGCAAAACGCCTGGCGGCGCGCCCTCGACCGACGAAGACGTACTCACCAAGTTAGCAGAAGACTATCCCTTGCCGCAGGTCTTACTCGAGTATCGCGGTCTGGCAAAACTGAAATCTACCTATACCGACAAATTGCCCAAAATGGTCAACGCAGCAACCGGCCGTGTGCATACGCATTACGCTCAAGCCGCAGTGATTACCGGGCGGCTGGCCTCTTCCGAGCCGAATCTGCAAAACATACCGGTGCGGTCCGAAGCAGGGCGACGCGTGCGGGAAGCTTTTGTCGCCACAAATGGTGTCATTATTTCAGCCGACTATTCGCAAATTGAATTGCGCGTCATGGCCCACGTTTCAAATGATGCAAACCTGCAGCGCGCGTTTGCTGCCGGCGAAGATATCCACAAGGCAACGGCCTCAGAAGTGTTTGGTGTCAGTCTGCAAGAGGTGTCGTCAGAACAGCGTCGTGCGGCTAAGGCGATTAATTTTGGTTTGATCTATGGCATGGGTGCGTTTGGCCTGGCAAGTAACCTGGGGATCACGCGCGACGCTGCGCAGTCGTATATTGATCGCTATTTTGCGCGCTACCCGGGGGTAGCGCAGTACATGGCTGAGACGCGAGCCTTAGCGCATGCGCAGGGTTACGTTGAGACGGTGTTTGGTCGGCGCTTGTGGCTGGCCGATATCAACGCGGCTGGTGCGCGCCGCGCGGGCGCTGAGCGGGCAGCGATTAACGCGCCTATGCAAGGCACGGCGGCCGATCTGATCAAACTTGCCATGGTGGCGGTGCAAAACTGGCTGTCGCATGAAAAATTACAAACTAAGATGGTGATGCAGGTGCATGATGAACTGGTACTCGATGTACCGTTATCTGAAATCGATCGCATCAAAGAGAATTTACCTGGCCTGATGTGTGATGTGGCAAGCTTGCGTGTGCCACTGGTGGCCGAAGTTGGGGTTGGCCCGAATTGGGAGCAGGCGCACTAAGTGCGCTTATGCGGTCAAGCCAGAGAGGGGCAAGTGAGACTCAGCAAAAAAATAGCCCCTGTGAGGGGCTATTAAACGTGTTTATGTTTGGACGTTTTAGTGCCTGAGCCTATCTGTTTAGCTTACACGCATATTTTGTAAGGCATTGATACGCGCATTGATAGGGGGGTGTGTTGCGAACATAGCGCTAATCCCGCCGCCGCCGCTGATACCCGAGGCTTCGAAGCTTTTCGGCAAGACACCTGGGGTTAAGCCCCCCAACCGAGCAAGCGCCCGAATCATCGGTTCGCGCGAACTGAGCAATGATGCCGAGCCTGCATCGGCTCGGAATTCACGCTGACGTGAAAACCAGGCGACGATCAGGCTAGCAGCAATACCGAAGGCGATTTCGCAGACGATGACTGTTGCGTAATAGCCCAGTCCGACGCCCTTGTCATTTTTAAGAATGACGCGGTCGACAAAATAGCCAACGATACGGGCCAGAAATACGACGAAGGTATTCACCACGCCTTGAATCAAGGTCAGGGTGATCATGTCGCCGTTGGCAATATGCGCAACCTCATGCGCTAACACAGCGGTGACTTCTTCTTCAGTCATGCTGTCGAGCAAGCCCGTTGAGACTGCAACGAGCGACTCGTTGCGAAACGCGCCGGTCGCAAAGGCGTTGGGTTCGCCGTCGTAGATGGCAACTTCAGGGCGGCCGATGCCCGCGCGATCAGAGATTTGATGCACCGTGTCAACGAGCCACTGTTCTTTGGCGCCGCTCGGGGCCTGTGGGTCGATCACCCGTGCGCCGGTGCTCCATTTGGCCATGGGTTTGCTCATCAGCAGCGAAATAATGGCACCTGTAAAGCCCACCACAGCTGAAAACACCAAGAGCATCTGAACGTTAAGCCCTTGTTGAGTCATAAAGCGACCCACGCCTAAAATATTCACTGTGGCGCTTAGCACCAGCATAACCGCGAGGTTAGTCAGCAAAAAAAGAAAGATTCGTTTCATGGTTTTTGATGAGGTAGTTTGAAATAGTCAGACGAGAGCAACTTGGACAAGCCGCCGGTCTAAAAGTTCTCAGTTTCGTTCATGGCTTTGCGGTACCACTCGTGAAAATGCTGCATGCCGTCTTCCATGGGTGACTGATAGGGCCCGGTTTCTGAGGTGCCCCGAGCCAGCAGAGCGGCGCGCCCTGCGTCCATGCGCTCGGCGATTTCGTCATCTTCGACTGCGGTTTCCATGTAGGCTTCGCGCTGGGCCTCGACAAACTCGCGTTCAAACAGCGCGATTTCTTCGGGGTAATAAAATTCGACGATATTGACCGTTTCAGTGGGCGATTTGGGGTAAAGCGTTGAAAGCACGGCCACATGCGGATAGAGCTCGATCATGTGTGTCGGAAAATACGTCACCCATACCGCGCCGAAATCTGGCGCCTGGCCACCGCGAAAATCCAACAACTTATCGTGCCAAACCTTATACGCTGGTGAGCCTGGCTGCGACAAAGCACGATGCACCCCGACGCGCTGCATGCTGTAGTGTTCGGTAAACTCCCAAGACAAATCGTCGCAGGTGACAAAATGCCCCAAGCCTGGATGAAACGGGGCGACATGATAGTCTTCGAGATACACCTCAATAAAGGTCTTCCAGTTGTAGTTGCATTGGTGCACCTCAACGTGATCCAGCACGTAGTCTGAAAAATCAAACTCTGGTCGCTTGAACAGGCCGCCGATTTCGGCCACTGGGTTGCGCGGCCCTTCAAACAATAAGCCATGACAGTCGTTTAGCGCAAAGCGCTCGAGGTTCATGCAAGGCATA